>JAAZHP010000108.1 GCA_012510625.1 Bacillota bacterium | reverse complement strand
GGAGAACAATAATCTTTATCTTGTGAATGACGGTATCTATAAATTGGAATACCCCCTTGATGAAAAATCAGTTTTGAATGCAGCCAAAAAACTTAATGATCTATATGATCTCTATTTGCAGGGCATGAATGTATATTATGCCATTGTTCCTGACAAAAACTTTTTTATAGCTGCCCGGGAGGGCTACCCGGCTATGGATTATGATCGGATGCTCGAAATCTTGCACCGGGAGATCCGGCATATGGACTATATTGATCTGTTCAGCTGCCTGTCAATTGGCGACTACTACCGGACAGACCATCACTGGAGCCAGGACAGGATCGTCCGGGTGGCAGATAAACTGTTATCCCGGATGGGGGCCCAGGCCCCGGCCTCCGGGATGGTCTATGTAAAACGGGAAATTTATCCTTTTTACGGCTCCTATCACGGCCAGCTTGGCCTTCCCGTACCGCCCGACACCATGGCCTATCTAACCAACAAAGTCATAGAAAATGCTGTTGTTTATGACCATTACCAGAAGACCTATGAACGGGTATACGCTTTTGAAATGTTTTACGAAAAAGACCCTTACGATATTTTCTTAGCAGGAGCCAGGCCGCTGCTGACAATCGAAAACCGGGCCTGTACAGGCGGCAGGGAGCTGATCCTCTTCCGTGATTCTTTTGGCAGCAGCATCGCCCCGCTTTTACTGCCGGGCTTTTCCAAGATCATCCTGGTGGACCTGCGCTACATCTCCACCGCCATGCTGGCTGAACATATCGACTTCTCGAAAAAGAGGGATGTGCTCTTTCTTTACAGCGCCCCGGTCATCAACACCAGCTGGATGCTCAAGTGACATTTTCTTCTGCCATTTAGAGCAGCCCCGTTATGAACTTGTTGCTGTTGGCGGCAGGGCGGAATTGCTGTAAAATGAAACTGATCCTGCATACTACCCGGGCATGGGAGAGTAATCCGGTGAAGGAGATCTTGATCGTTGAAGATGACCAGACCATCGCCATGGGCATTGAGTATGCCCTGACTCGCGAAGGCTTCTCGACCCATCTTTGTTATGACTTCCACAGCGCCAGGGAGGCTATCCTGGGCCGTGACTTCCTGCTCATCCTTCTCGATGTGAACCTTCCAGGCGGAAACGGCTTTGATTTATGCAAACTGGTCAGGTCGAAGGGAGACACTCCCGTGATCTTTCTTACCGTCTGCGATGACGAGGTCAATACGATCATGGGGCTGGACCTGGGCGCGGACGACTATATCGCCAAGCCCTTCCGGGTAAGGGAGCTCATTTCCCGGATCAACAGCGTTCTGCGCCGGTATAACCGTCAGCCCTGCCCGGAAAAGGAAATCATCGTCGGAGATATCAGGATCAACCCAACCGAAGCCAGGGCCTACAAGAACAACCGGCTCATCCCGCTCACCGCCCTGGAATATAAGCTGTTGCTGACCCTGGCCCGCCACAAAGGGCAGGTGCTGACAAGAAGCCGTATCCTGGCGGAGATCTGGGACCTGGCCGGCGATTTCGTGAACGACAATACCCTCACCGTCTATATCAAGCGGCTCCGTGAAAAGATCGAGGACGATCCGAGGCAGCCAAAGATAATTCATACCATGCGAGGCCTGGGATACAAGGCGGGTGATTGAGATCAGCCTCTCCAAAAACCCGGAAGTAAACAGATTGCGCGCCTGGTTTGCCTTCCTGCTGGCCGTGCTGCTCGTAGCCGCCCTTCTGCTCGGCCTGGCCGGACGGCATTTTTTAAAGAAGGCCATCATTGACAGCCAGGCCGCGCTTATCGGCGCCCTGGCTGAAGAATATCCCGCAGCGGAGCAGGACCTGGCCCGGCAAATCATGGATCCCGGTAAAGAGGCCGTCTCCAGGGGCAGGGAGATTCTATCAAAGTACGGCCTTGACAGCAGCAGCCCGCGGTTGGAGACCCCCTTGCTGCAAAGATATTTCCGCCGCAGCTTGCTCACCCATCTACTGCTTGCCCTTCTCGCGGGCGGCGCTTTCTTCCTGACCACTATCCTCTTCTTAAGGAAGCAGTACGGGCAGATCAGGGAGCTGACCCGTTACGCCGCAAGGATAAGCGCCGGGGACTACTCTCTCGATATCAGGGATAACCGCGAAGGCGATCTCAGCATCCTGAAAAACGAGATCTATAAAATAACCACCCTGCTCAAAGAGCAGGCTACAGCGCTGCAGCGGGAGAAGGCCCTCCTGGCCGATTCCCTGGCTGATATCTCGCACCAGCTGAAAACTCCCCTGACCTCTATTTCTGTTTTAACCGATCTCCTATCGGAGAACCCCGCCGACGAAAAAAGGACCCTCTTCCTGGAGCGGATGAGGGCACAGCTGAAGCG
>JAAZHP010000107.1 GCA_012510625.1 Bacillota bacterium | reverse complement strand
TCGACCGCCTTTACGAGATGTTCGCCCTGGAAGACGTTCTCGCCGGGCTGCAGTCGCCTCCGGGACGGCCGCCCAAGTATAAGGGCCGGTAAGGGCGCGTAATAAGAGAGGAACGCCCGGCCGGGCGTAGAAAGTAAATATAGAGGGGGGCATGGCATATGCCTCCCCCCATCCCCCATTATTCAATGAAAGGAGAGACAGCATGTTAAAAAAGGCCTACATCCCTTACAAAGGTTACTACAGCACTCCTTTTTGCAAATGGCAGGGCAGCTTGCAACTTGATAACGCCATCGAGCTCGGCGCGAAAACAAGCAAGCGCTGGTTTGAAAGCCGGGGCCTGGATCAGAAAGAACTGGATTATCTCTACCTGGGCATTACCATCGGGCAACACCGCGTATTCTTCGGGGCAACCTGGGCCGCTTTCCTGATGGGCGCTCCCGATATCCCCGGCATGACCATCATGCAGGCCTGCTCCACCGCTACCACCACCGTTTTCAACGCCGGCGCAGCCGTGGAAATGGGCAATGTCAATACCGCCTACTGCCTGCTGGTCGACCGCTGCTCCAACGGGCCGCATACAATCTGGCCCAACCCGCTGGGACCCGGGGGCGAGGTTATCTCGGAAAACTGGAACATGGACAACATGCGGGCCGATCCCTCCACCAATATCGGCACACTCATGACCGCCGAAAATGTAGCCAGGGAGCAGGGATTCACCCGCGAGCAGGCCGACGAGCTTGTCTTGATCCGCTACCGGCAGTATGACGACGCCCTGGCCAACGACAGGGCCTTCCAGAAGCGCTACATGTTCCCGGTAGAAGCTACAGTATCCCGCAAGGAGACCAGGCTGGTGGAAGAAGATGAAGGCGTCCCCACCACCTCCAAAGAAGCCCTGGCGCGCCTGCGCCCGGTAGTGGAAGGCGGCATTCTTACTTTCGGAGGGCAAACCCACCCGGCTGACGGAAACGCGGGGATCATCGTCACCACCAGGGAACGCGCCGCCGAGATGAGCGCCGATCCAAATATTGAGATTCAGATCGTCTCCTACGGCTATGCCCGGGCCAAAAAAGCATTTATGCCCATGGCCCCGGTGCCGGCGGCTAGGATGGCCCTTGAGCGCGCCGGTCTGACCGTTAAAGATATGGCCGCCATCAAAAACCACAACCCCTTTATCGTCAACGACCTCTACCTGGCCAAGGAGCTGGGGATCGACGGCGCATCCTTCAACAATTACGGCAGCTCCATGGTCTTCGGGCATCCTCAGGCCCCCACTATGGCCCGCATGCTCATTGAAGCCATCGAAGAGGCGGTAATCAAGGGCGGCGGATATGCCATGGCCACCGGCTGCGCCGCCGGCGACACGGCTGCCGCACTGATTGTAAAGGTGGGCTAAACAGATATTTTTCCTAAAGGATGCAATTAAGAAGGGCTGTCCCAAATCAAAACGGGGCAGCCTTTATTCTTCTCATGTGATGTTGACTTTCTTTAAACCGAACCGGCATCGATTTTAGCAGTGGCCGGCATCAGTGACGCCGGTTTAATTGAAAGTGCCCTCTCCTGCCCCGATTGACTGATGCAACAACAACTGTTATGATGGTTTTGCAATTCAGAATATTATATCCAGCCTTAATGGCAAACAAATGCATCAGCAAAAAACTCCAGGTGTGTATTCTGCTTATCAAAGGCGGGTGACAGCCGGTGTTGCTTGCGGAAGAGATCCGGGAATACGCCCTTGACCTGGGCTTTGACGGGATTGGTTTTGCCGCCGCCGCTCCTTTTGCCGGGCTTGCGCAAGCCCTGCAGGAAAGAGAAGAAGGCTACCGCTGGGCCGGTGAAGCGCTGCAGCTGAACAGGGCCGCCGACCCCCAAAACGTGCTGCCCGGCGCCCGCTCGCTGGTAGCGCTGATCTTCGACTATCACAAGCTCTCCTTCCCCCCGGCATTCCTGGGCAAGGTGGGAAAAGCTTACCTGGCCCGGCTCTATCCTGGCAAAAGGCGTATTTTCGGAAGCCGGGTGAGGCTGTTCAAAGAATTTCTCGAGCAGAAGGGGATGGCGGTTGGGGTAAAGCCCTCCCTGCCGGACAGGCAGGCGGCTGTGCGGGCCGGCCTGGGCACATTCGGCCGGAATACATTTGTCTATGTCCCGGGACGGGGCAGCTTTGTCGCTTTGACCGTCATGGCCGTCGACGCCAGCCTGGACGGCGCGTTGCACGAACCTGGTTCCCGCTGCCCCGAGGACTGCAACCGCTGCATCGAAGCCTGCCCCACGGGAGCCCTTTACGCGCCCTTCAAGATGAACCCGCTGCGCTGCATCGCTTTCCAGACATTTTGCGCCGGGAATGTTCCCGGCTGTCCCCCCGATATCCCGCCTGAGATCCGGGAGAAGATGGGTACCTGGGTTTACGGATGCGATATCTGCCAGGATGCCTGCCCCCGCAACCGGAAGAGGCTTGAGCAGAAGCTGCCCCCCGATGCTTACCTAGTTGAAATTGCGCCGCATTTCGCCCTGGAAAAACTGTTGAACATGGATGAGCAGTTTTACCGGGCCAGGATCCAGCCCCTGCTCTACGGCTATATCTGGGAGAAAAAGTTCCTGCAGCGCAACGCCGCCATCGCCCTCGGCAACAGCGGCGGCGAAGCGGCGCTGCCGCACCTGGCAAAAGCCCTGGAAGATAAGGAGCCGCTGGTGCGGCGCTACAGCGCCTGGGCTGCAGGCCGCATCGGCGGCAGAAAAGGGCAGGCCTTGCTGGAGCGGCAGCTGCGGCGGGAAGACGACCCGGAGGTGCTTTCCGAAGCCAGAGCCGCCCTGGAACGTCTGTAAGAATATCCGGCCGGCAATCGATCCGGATCAGTTAAACGCCCTGCACTTGACGGCCAGGATAATGCCAAAAACCACGCACCACAGGTTGATGAAACCGTTAAGCAGCAGGTCCGCTGTGGATAGCGCATAGATGCCGTTCTGGAAATTAAAGCTGAAATCCAGCAGGCCCAGAAATATAAGGGCGCCCGCGCACACGTGCGCTATCTGCACCCCCGGGAGCTTCCCCCTGAGCATGAGGACACCGGCAGCAATCAGGGCAACAGCAAGAACAATGTCCGGCAGAGGGAAAGAATGCTCATATTCAAAATATCCCGGCGGCGGGTTTTCCGGCGCAAGATCAATGGTAAAAAAGCCGATCCAGAAAAGAAGCAGCCCTATCCCGGTAATGATGGCCAGGGCAGGTACCCAGCCACTACTCGTCTTATGCATTTTCGCTCTCTCCTCTCTCCGCAATGTTATATTTTTTCTGGTAAGCTATTTTATTTTTTTCAGCTGCTTTTTCGAGAATGGGCCACAATCTGATCACCGCTCCCGGCGCGCACATTAACAATTTTGATAATAAACCCGAGGAATAGGGCACATACTGCTCAAGCTTTTGACGGGTTATCGCTCGCAGCACCGCCCGGGCAACATTCTCCGGCTTCTGCGGCGTATTTAGAAAGGTAAGCGGCGATCCGCCGTGAGCCGCTTCATGGCGTAGCATTGGCGTATCCGTGGTGTCGGGAAAGATGGTTGATACGGCAATACGGTGCTTCTTCAGTTCAAGGGCCAGTGTCAGGTTAAAACCGCGCAGGGCGAATTTCGTGGCGGTATAAATCGAGCTGAACGTCTCGGGGACAATGCCGGCCATAGAGGATATGGTGACGATATTACCGCCGCCATTTTTAATTAGTACGGGAAGAACCTCATAGGTGGCGTAGATTGTTCCCATCAGGTTGACGGCAACCTGTCTTTCGATTTCATCATAGCTGCAGTTTTCAAACAGAGCAGGGATAATTATGCCTGCATTATTAACCAGGACGTCGATCGTCTTAAATCTCTCCTGCGCCCGGGCGACAAGCTCCGCAATATCTTCCCGTCTTGTAATATCGCATTTCACTGCCAGCGCCGGTTGGGAAAGCTTCTCCGCACCCTCCTGCAACCTGGGCAGATCAATATCCGCCAGAACCAGGTTTGCGCCCTCACGGTCCAGCAGGGACGCTGTGGCTGTGCCGATGCCGCCGGCTGCTCCGGTGATGATCACGGTTTTGCCGTGCAATTTCCCTGGTTTCATGGTCTCGCCTCCATGTGTGTTCCTTTTAACCTTTTCTGCACCTTCTTGATCTGCGAATTCAGCACTGCATCGACCAGCGCCGGGAAAAAGCGCTTGATCCGCCATGTAATTTTTCCATCGAGCCCGGGGATGATAATATGCCTGCCCCTTTTAATGCCTATGATCAGCTGCCGGGCCACCTCGTCGGGGGGCATTAGTTTTGCCCCCTTGGAAGCTTCCTTTGTTTCTTCAGGTTTGGTTTTATTTTCAGCGGCAAAACCGGGCGTATCTGTATCCGGCGGGCAAAGCACCGCCACTCTGATCCCATAGCTTCTGAGTTCGCTCCTGAGGGCTTCGGAAAAGCCAATAACCCCGAATTTCGAGGCGCAATAGGCGGTATAACCGAAAATACCAATGAACCCGGCAATGGAGGAAACATTGACGATACAGCCGCCCCTCTTTTTCATTTCCGGCACAAGCGCCGCCGTAGTATTCCAAATTCCATAGAGGTTGGTCTTCATGGTCTGATCAAACTGCTCATAGCCAATCTTTTCAAAATAATGAGGGTAAGCCCTGCCGGCACAATTGATCAACAGGTCGGGAGGCCCGAATTCTAGCACCGCTCGGGACATGACCGTGTTTACATTTTCGTTATCGCCTACATCGATCTGCAGTGCGGAAACCCTTTGCGCTTCCGAGAGGCAATGTTTTCCAATATCAGCGGCGGCCGCCTCCAGGCGCTCTTTTGTACGCGCGAATATGAGGATATTTGCACCCAGGGCCGCCAGCTGCTTCGCCGCAGACAATCCAATGCCGCTGGAACCTCCGGTGATGTAAACATTTTTTCCCTCAAAATGTTTTTCCATGTTCCTCCTCTATTCTACCTGTACAGGTCTTTTTTCCCCCAGATAATCACGCTTGCCTTTTACTCAACAATAAATTACTTTTATGTACCATTTTTTCTTTGTACCACTTTTGCCAGTTACTTTAAACTCTTTTCATAAAATATCAATTGTTTCTTTTGATATACCTTATTGTTTCATCGCTGCTACCTCCCCTGTAAAAAAAGTAAAACATTTACCTCTTAGGCATAGAAAGAGCCACCCCTTCTGTTTCCTTAAGGCGGATGGATAATGAAGTTTTCATTTGACGGCTTGATTGCTACTGAATAAGTTCTTCAATTAGCATCAATTACCTTCCACACTCCTTATTAAATGCAGCCCGGCATAAGCTCCATCAAATTGAAGTCTACACCGCAATCGCCTCCGAAAAGATTCCTGCGAACTAAAAAGGAAATTATTTCAGCAGTGATGAATTTGATATTGGGGGCTATCCTAAGGAGTTGAATAAGCTTTGAAAAAAGAGCAAAAAGAGATCACTTTCTTGGGGGAACTCTCGGGGTCAATTGGCGACCTGGGCACTTTCCTTCCTTACATTCTCGGGGCCATTTCCGTAGCCGGATTTAACCCGGCCAGCATTTTTACCGGCTTCGGCCTCTTTTATATCTTCTGCGGCTGGTTTTACAATATTCCCATGGCGGTGCAGCCGATGAAAGCGGCCTCCGCCGCGGTGCTGCTTCACAATCTCACTCCGGGCGAGGTGGCGGCGGCGGGGTTGATTACCGGCGCGGTGCTGCTGCTCCTGGCCCTGACGGGGTTGATTGATATTATCAGCCGGATCACGCCGCGGGCCGTCATCAGCGGCATCCAGGTGGGGCTGGGCCTCTCCCTGGCCGTTCTGGGCGTGAAGATGATCATTACGGAGCCGCTTATAGGCTGGCCCATACTCTTGCTCGTGCTGCCTATTCTAAAAAGCAGGCGCTTCCCGGCCGCCATCGCGGCCGTGCTGGCCGGGATAGTCCTGAATTTCCTGCTCCACCCCGGGCAGCCGCTGCCGGCAATATCCCTCGGGATATACCTGCCCCAGGTAAGCCTGCCTGCCGCCGCCGATTTCAACAGGGGCTTCTTCCTGGCCGCCCTGCCGCAGCTCCCCCTGACCCTGGCCAATGCCGTCCTGGTAACCACGGCCATTTCCAGGGAGCTTTTTGGCGCCCGCGCAGCCCGGGTAAATGACCGGAATCTCTGTTTGACCATGGGCGCGGCCAATCTAATCTCAGCGCCCTTCGGAGGATACATGATGTGCCACGGCAGCGGGGGGATCGCCGCTCACCACCGCTTCGGCGGCAGGTCAAAATATACCGCCTACATCATCGGGGCGTTATTGCTGGCCATCGGGCTCTTTCTGGGAAAAGACGGCGCCGGGATCTTTGCCCTGATCCCCGAAGCCGCCCTCGGATGCCTTCTTTTCTACAGCGGGATTGACCTGGCCGCCGCTGCCAGGCGTATCGGCGAACGCAGCGAATTTTTTGTCATCCTGGCCGTGGCCGCCCTTTCTCTGGCCATGAACCCGGCTGTGGCTTTTATCGCCGGCTTCATCCTGGCCAAGGGCCTGGAGAAAAAATGGGTCAATATTTAGCGCATGTAAACCCTTACAGCCCTCAATCATCAAGCCAGAAGAGATCTTCTACTGTCGTTTTTAAGATCCGGGCCAGTTTCATCGCCAGGATTAAGGTGGGGTTATACCTGTCATTTTCAATGGCGTTGATCGTCTGGCGGGTCACGCCGGCCTCCCGGGCCAGGTCTTCCTGCCGCATTCCAAGTTCTTTGCGCAGCTCCCTGATTCTATTCTTCATCCCCGCCACCGCTCATTCGCCTGGTCAAAATAATATGGGCAATCCAGAAAACAAGGTATTGGGAGACAAGGATAAACCAGGCCCAGCCAATTTCACCGGTGGAGACTTTTTCATAAATGGTTAAGGCCGCCAGGGCGCATCCTGAATAAATTGAAGACCACCGCAGGGACTTGAGTGAGATCTCCATCTCCATCTCATCCATGCGGCGGAAGCCGGCCCTCTCGAAAAAACGTTTCATTTTCCCGCCCTCCCGCAGTTAATAATGTCAAATATGTTTGACATTATTATAGCAGGAATTCAGGTAATGTCAACACCTTTTTACATTTAAATTTCCGGGGCATCCTCAATCCGGCCTGGCAAAAGCCCGCCGGCCGGCACAAGGTTGAACTGGACAGGCATCAGGAAGACGCTGACAATCTCAGTCCAAAATCAATTAGCTCCTGCAGCTGCTCC
>JAAZHP010000106.1 GCA_012510625.1 Bacillota bacterium | reverse complement strand
TGCTGGGCCTGGTTGGCCTGCCGCAAGATGCGCAACTCTTCGGCATCCTGGAGAGCATTGCGGTATGTGTAGGCGAGAATAAAAAATGCAGCCATCCCTATCACCAGGAGGGCGACGACCAGCTGGCCCACAAACAGGGGCAGCCGGAAGCTGTAAGTGGCTTCCTCTGAATGAGGCACAATCATGATCGTAAAGTAGCGTTTTCGCTTCTGCACTTTCTCCCCCACCTTCAAAGAGGCTTACCGTTTCCGCCGCCGTTTCCGGGTTTCCACCCTTCGCCGGGCCTCTTCAAGAGCTTGTATTTCTTCCTCGCTGAGAAAATGAATTGACTTTCCCCGCTTGACAATCTTGCCGTAACATCTGCTCTCTTCCCGCCCGAAAAGACTGGTCACAACCACTCCGTTCAGGTTGCGGTCCAGCAAAGCCAGAGAGAAGCTAAGGTCGCTTCCAGTGTCCTGGAAAGCGTTATAACGAACCATGCCTACACCGGCTACCGCCAGTTGAAGCCTTTCTTCAATTTCTTCTAAGCGTGCTGCGGTCCGCCGCTGTTGTTGAAGGGCTTCCTCGATAAGCTCGCCATGCCGGTTAATCAACCCCTCCAGGTCAAAGTCTTCACGTCCCATCATAAGTTTGCGGTAACGTTTTTTTAGGGACAGACCCATGGCCAGCGAGACCGCCGAAAGAGCGATGCAGATCAGCACCGCTCCCCCAATTACGGGCAACAAGCCGTGGAGGTTATTGTAAATCCATTGCCCCATATGTTCCCAAAGCGGCATGGCAGTGATGCACCCCTCATAGCTTTTATTAAATAAAATTAACAATATTAACTTCGCCTTAAATACGGATTCTCCTTTTTTAGAAAAAAAGTTTCACGTGAAACAAAAATAGGAGCTTATGATGCATTTGTTTCACGTGAAACTTTTCTAGCCGATGCCTTCAGGCATTATCAGCGCTATAAGGCGTTCGAGATCTTCTTCTCCGTAAAAGAATATCTCAATGGTGCCGCTCCCCCTGCGGCGATAAATCTTTACCTTTGTCCCCAGCCGGCGCTGCAGGATCCCCTGCAGCTCTTTTAGCAGCGGGTCCGCAGCCTCCGTCTTCGCTGGCACCCGCCTTTTGTTTTTTCCTGCGGCCGCATTTCCAGCCAGGCTTTCCGCCTCCCGGGCTGTCATTTTCCCGTCTATGATCTGCCTGGCCAGCTCTTCCTGCATGGCTGCATCAGGCAGCGCCAGCAGCGGACGAGCCTGCCCGGCACTCAACTCTCCTCTGATAATGGCCTCCTGGACTTTCTGCGGCAGAGAGAGTAAGCGAACCGTGTTGGCAATGGCGGAGCGGCTCTTTCCAAGTCGCCGGCCCAGCTCCTCCTGGGTAAAATTAAATTCTTCCATCAGCCGCCGGTAGGCAGCGGCTTCTTCAATGGGGTTCAGGTCTTCCCGCTGCAAGTTTTCAATGAGGGCAATTTCGAGCATTTCTTTTTCCTTGAACTCGCGTATCAGTGCCGGGATCTCTGTCAGGCCGGCCATCCTGGCCGCTCGGCAGCGCCTCTCGCCGGCTACAAGGTAATACCCCCCTTCTTTAACCGGGGAGACTACCACCGCCTGGACGACGCCGTGTTCTTTTATGGAGGCCACCAGTTCTTCCATCTTTGCGGGATCAAAATTAACTCGAGGTTGAAAGGGGTTCGCCTTGATTTCATTCAAGGGGATTTCGGTTATCTCGGCAACTCCGGTGAGCGCTTCCCCTATCAGCGCTCCCAAACCCCGGCCCAGTCGCCTCTTTTCGCTCATTTTCTGCTCACCTCTTCGGCCAGGGAAATGTAAACCTCCGCCCCTCTGCTGCGGGGATCATATTCGAGAATATGCAAACCGTGACTTGGCGCCTCGCTAAGGCGAACATTACGGGGAACAATGGTCCGGTAAACCTTTTCTTTAAAATATTCCCGGACCTCTTCCACAACCTGCTCTGAAAGGTTGGTCCGGGAGTCGTACATGGTCAGGAGAACGCCTTCTATCTGCAGCTCCTCGTTGAGATTACGGCGAACAAGCGTGATCGTATTCATCAGCTGCCCGAGTCCCTCCAGGGCGTAGTACTCGCACTGGATGGGAATTATAACGCCGCTGGCGGCAGTCAAGGCATTGATCGTCAGCAAGCCCAGGGAGGGGGGGCAGTCAATTAAAATAATGGAGAAATTATCTTTTATCGGGGCCAGGGCTTCTTTCAGCTTAACTTCACGCGATATTGTAAGAACCAGCTCAACCTCCGCCCCGGCAAGCTGGATTGTCGCCGGTACTACAAAGAGGTTCTCCCACCGGGAGGGCAGCACTATCCTCTCCAGGGGAAGTCCGTTGATCAGGGCATCGTAGATACAGGCCTTGATCTCTTTCTTGGACAAGCCTATACCGCTGGTGGCATTGCCCTGCGGATCGATATCGAGCAGCAGAACCTTCTCGCCCAGCCTGGCCAGGGCGGCGCTTAAGTTTACCGCCGTTGTAGTTTTCCCCACACCGCCTTTTTGATTGGCGATGGCTATAATACGCGCCATGGTTTCTCTCCCTCTTAAGTAGATGTTTTGCTCTTTTTCAGGATTTGTTCTTATAAAGCCTCACTGTTACCTCAATATAATCCGGCTCCACTTTCTCCTCTACTTCGGGATGCAGGCCGGATCCTTCAATAATTTTGATCGCCCGGCGGATTGTGTTTAAAAATATGCGCATATCTCCGATCACGCCCTTGCGCCGCCGCCCCGGCTTGTCAAGCTTTTCCCCTTTAATCAGCTGCTCTATTTTCTTCTCAGTTTCGCTTACAGTGAACCCTTGATGAATAATCTCCCGGATCATCATCTTCTGCTGCTCTGCCGAATTCAGCTTCAACAAAGCGCGGGCATGCCTCTCTGTGAGCTGCTCCTTTATCAGCAGTTCTTTTACCTCATCGGGAAGTTTAAGCAATCGCATTTTATTGGCGATTGTTGATTGGCTTTTCCCCAGCCGCTGCGCCAATACCTCCTGGGTTAGATTAAATGTTTGGATTAGCCTGGCATAGCCGGCAGCTTCATCCAAATAGTTAAGATCCTCCCGCTGCAGGTTTTCAATCAGCGCCATGGCCGCCACGGCGCTGTCGGAAAGATCTTTGACAATTGCCGGTATGGTTTTCCATCCCAGGCTCCGGCAGGCAAGGACCCTGCGCTCACCGGCGACGATCTGGTAGGCCCGGCCCTGGCGTCGCACAATAATGGGATGCAGCAGCCCGTAGGTCTTTATAGACTGGGTCAGTTCACCAATTTTATCTTCCGGAAAGTCCTTCCTTGGCTGGTAGGGATTCGGCTGTAGAAGGTCAATGCGCACCCGGATTACCTTCTCTCTGCCCGGTTCCACTTCGAGCAAGGGGAAGTCTCCAACCCGGTTGCTATTCATCTGATCACCCGCCTCTTGAATGCTTATGGAAACTATTAGACAATCACCGGGACATTCCTTCAAAAATAGAAATTATTTAACTGCCCAGCGGTTTCCTCTGAGGCACACCGGATCGCCTCGGATAAGCCGCCGGGGTGGGGCCTATCTTTTTAATCAAGAAAAGGGTTCGCTCTTCTCCAGTAGGAATCCGGTAATGCCAGCTCTTTTCCAGCCGGCCTCCGCAGAGCTGCAGGGCAGGGCCGGCCTCTTTTATCTCCGAAGGACCCTGTTTGCCCTTATAAAGAAGCAGAAATCCTCCCATTTTAACCAGCGGCAGCCCCAGTTCCACCAGCACCGCGGCCCGCGCCACCGCGCGGCTGACCACGCAGTCGAATTGCTCGCGGCAGCCGGGGTCCCGGCCCCATTCTTCAGCCCGGCCCGGTAAAAAAAAGACCTCTTGCAGCGCCAGCTCCAGGGCAACTTTCCTTAAAAAATTAATTTTCTTTTTGTTGGCATCCAGCAAATAGAGGGCCTGTTCAGGAAGACAGATTTTCATGGGTATCCCCGGCAAACCTACACCCGTTCCCAGATCCAGCAAGCTGCCGCGCGGTATCTGCCATGTTGTTAATGGGTAAAGAGAGTCATACAGGTGTTTCTCAATTAGGGCGGCGCCGCTTCTTTCTCCCACCAGCCGCTGTTTTTTCAGACCTTCCAGGATAAGTTGGATATAGTTTAATAGTTTCTCCTTCTGATTGCCGCTTATAATTAAGCCGAGAGCGGCAATCACCTTCGTCAATAGCTCATCAAAACCCCTTGTTGCGGTCATGGTTTAATCATCCTGCCATTACTTGCCAATGCAAAACTCACTGAAAATCTGGTCCAGCAACTCCTCGGTAACTGTCTCTCCGGTAATTTCGCCCAATTTTAACCATGCTTCCTTTAAGTCGATGCTTAACAGTTCAAGGGGCTGCTGTGAGAGCGTCTGTAGCGTCCCCTCAATAAGTTCCCGCGCTTCCTGAACAAGCCCGGCATGTCTCAGGCTGACCATGGCCGGACTTTCGGAAGCCTTTCCGCCCAGTTTCCGATCCAGCAGGCTTCCGATAGTCTCCTCCAGCTCGTCGATGCCCCGGTTCATGGTTGCAGAGGTGAACACCAGCGGGCGGCCCGGCAAGCGTGCCTTAATTTCTGCAACGCTAATTCGTTGGGGCAGGTCGATCTTGTTTATTACAATTACAGCAAGATGTTCCGGCCTGATCAATTCCGCTACGGCCTGATCGTCTTTGCTCCAGCCGGTGGATCCATCCAGAACCACGATCAACAGGCGGGCCCTGGCCACGGCGTTTTTAGCCCTGGAGATTCCTTTCCGCTCTACCGGGTCGGCGGTACTGTGAATGCCCGCGGTATCAAGCAAGCAAAGCGGATAGCCGCTTACGGTAATAAAGCCTTCCAGAAGATCCCGCGTTGTTCCGGGAACTTCGTCCACAATGGCCCGTTCTTCTTTTAGCAGCGCATTCAGCAAAGACGACTTTCCGGCATTGGGTTTGCCAATTATTGCCGTGAGCAGGCCTTCCTGTAGCGCCCAGCCCCGCTCTGCTCCTGCGGCAAGATCTGAGAGCATCTCCTCAACTTCCTCCAGCTCCTTCTTTACTTCCCGCTCCCAATCAATTTCCTCTTCAATATCCTCCGGAAAGTCCAGGCGCGCCTCTATGCGAACCAGAACAGTCAATATTTTATCCCTGATCTTTCTTATCTCTAGGGAAAGCCGGCCTTGCAAATTGGAGACTCCTATTTTTACGGCCTCGTCAGAGCGTGCTCGAATAATCTTTAAAATGCTCTCCGCCTGGCTGAGATCAATGCGTCCATATAAAAATGCGCGCCTGGTAAATTCACCGGGCTGGGCCAACCTGGCCCCCTCTTCCAGCACTCTTTTTAAAATCAGACGCAGCGTCAAAATACCGCTATGACAGTTTATCTCCACTGTATCCTCGCGTGTGTATGTGCGCGGCGCCTTCATAAAAGCCGCCAGAACCTCATCAATGACTTCGTTTTCCGATGAAATGATATGCCCGTAATATAGATGGTGCGACCTGGGGTAGCCCGGACCCTGTTTCTGCCGGGGCTTAAATACTTTTTTCCCAATGGAAAAGGCCTCCGCGCCACTGATGCGGACAATTCCGATGCCGCCTTCTCCAACGGGGGTGCTGATGGCAGCTATGGTATCAAGATCGCTCAATTCAAACCTCCCGGTTAAAGAAAAAACCGCTCCCCCCAGGAGGAGCGGTTCATCTCAACTCTACTACCGCGGTGCAATAATCACCTTGCGGTTTGGTTCTTCTCCCTTGCTATATGTTACGATACCGGCAAAATCCTGCAGAGCGAGGTGAATAATTCGCCTTTCCTGAGGTGTCATCGGCTCCAGAACCTGCTCTCGTCCCTCCAATCTAACCCGGCGGGCAATGCTTTTGGCCAGCTGTGTAAGTGTCCGTTCGCGGCGGGAGCGGTAATTCTCCACATCAATGATTACCATCTTCTTAAAACCGCTAAACTGGCGGTGTAGGACCACGTTCGACAGGTACTGCAGCTCGTTTAAAGTTTTCCCCCTGCGGCCAATGAGAACTCCTACTTTTTCTCCGTTTATTGAAGCGTAGAGTCCATCTTCTTCTTCCCGGACTGAAATATTGGCCTTTAAGCCGGCGCTGTCTACAATTCCCTGTAAATACACTTTCAGGTAGCCGGCCGGTTCGTACCGCGGCTTAACTTTTATATGAGCTGTCCGCGGTCCAATGAAGCTGAGCAATCCCTGGGCCGGCTCGCTAATCACTTCAACAACAGAATTTTCCTTTCTTATCCCGAGAGCCGAAAGCGCCTTCTCCAGGGCTTCTTCAACAGTGCGGCCGGTTGTTTCAACAGAGTTCATCTCTCTCCCTTATCCCCTTTTTTTGCTTTTAAGGATTTACTTTTTGCTTTCTGCGCAGCTTCTGTCTTTACTGTTTTTTCGTTCTTTTTCTTGTCCATATTTATAATTAAATAATGCTGGCCCAAGGTCAAAAGATTATTGGTGATCCAGTAAATAATCAAGCCGGCCGGAAAAGAAAAACTTATAAAAATAAATAGCGCCGGCATCATGTATAGCATCATCTTTTGATTGGGATCGGTCATGGATAACTTTTGATAAATATAGGTGCTTGCTCCAGAGAGCACCGGAAAACTGTAATAAATGATCTGCTGGACCAGATCTCCTTGAAACTGGTTGGGGGATATTGCCAAATCAACAAACTCAAGGGAGGGGATTAAAAATGTATTTATCGTCTCTGAGAGAAAGACATTGGTTTCCCGCAGCATCCGGAAAATTCCGTATAGTATGGGCAGCTGGACAAGGAGCGGCAGGCATCCGGCCATGGGGTTTATCTTGTTCTTCTGCATAAATTCAAGAATAGCCTGGTTCTGCTTCTCTTTGTCATTCTTATATTTTTGCCTGATTCGCTGCATCTCAGGGTTCAGTTCCTGCATCCTCTTGTTAGATTCAAGATGCTTTTGGTTCAAAGGATAGGTAACCAGCTTTAATAGGACCGTCAGGATGATTATGGCCACCCCAAAATTGGGAATCACAGCATAAATATAACTTAAAACCTGGCTAAAAAAGCGAGCAATTGCTTCTGTCATTATTTTCCTCCTACTTGGCTTTCCCCGATCTATCTAACGGGATCATAACCTCCGGGATGAAAGGGGTGGCACTTTAGGAGTCTTCTAATCCCAAGCATGCTTCCCCGAACAAACCCATATTTTAATACCGCTTCATAATAATACTGAGAACATGAAGGATAAAATCTGCAGCTGGCGGGCTTTAAAGGCGACAGGTACTTCTGATAGATTCTAATCACAATCAGGCATACCCGCTCTGCCGGCCGCAGCCGCTTTATTTTATCAATAATTTTTGCTTTCGACATAGCTGGAGCAACTCCTCGCGGGCTTGAGCAAAGGATACATCCACGGCTGACTTCCGGGCAATGATCACAAAGTCATGCCCCGGTTTGATAGAATCATAAATTTCACGAAATGCCTCTCTGTAAATTCTTTTGATCCGGTTTCTCTTAACGCTTTTCCCAACTTTTTTACCAATAGAGAAACCAACCCGGACATCTCCGCTCAGGTTGGGGCAAACATAAAGCACCACTTTACTGGATGGCAGAGCCCGGCCCCGCCGGTAAACCCGTCTGTATTCCCAGTTTTTTTTTAGGCGCTTCATCCTATTAGGAGGTTCATGCACTTATTTTTCTGCGCCTGCGCAGCCGCCTTCTTTTAACGACCGCACGCCCGGCAGTTGTGCTCATCCTCTTTAGGAAACCGTGCTTCCTTTTTCTTCTTCTGCACTTGGGTTGATATGTCCTTTTCATAATCTTCACTTTCTTCCTTTTCTGTTCAGAATATAAAAAAGTATACCTTAAAAAATTTAATAATGTCAAGATAACCGGTATTTAACCGCGTTTTTATGCCCCTTGCGCCTTTTCCTGACGATTGCAGTGGTAAAAAAGATCTGTTAATATATTATCTGCCGTTGTCATTATATAAATTCAACATTGTCGACTTATCCACAGCCAGTTGTTGAAAAAATAACCTCATTGTGTATAACTTCGGCGCTCTTCTTAACATTCAGCAGGGAGGTTGTGTTTTTTGCCCGTTAACGTTACAAAGCTCTGGTCATTAATCCTTGCTGAAATTAGTAAAGAAGTCAGTAAGCCGAGTTTTGAAACATGGTTTGCTTCTACCCGGCCGTTATCGTTGAAAGAGCAGCAATTGATCGTAGCGGTGCCCAATGATTTTACCAGGGAGTGGATTCAGAGCAGGTACAAGGATATTATTATTAAAAAAATTAATAATATAACCTCGAACCACTATGACGTAGAATTTGTTGTTTCGGCAGATTTTGTCGAGCTGAACGGATCTGATTCTAATTTCTCTAAGGAAGTGCCCGCAGCGGTTAAAAACATCACCGGACCCGGCAAGAAAGAATTTATGTTCAACCCCAGGTATACTTTTGACAGTTTCGTGGTCGGTCCCTGCAATCGACTTTCCCATGCCGCCTCCCTGGCCGTAGCGGAAACACCTTCAAAAGCTTATAATCCCTTTTTTATTTACGGCGGGGTGGGGTTGGGGAAGACACATCTGCTGCATGCCATCGGTCAATATATACTGAATCACCACGGGTTGAACAATATCCTCTACTGCTCTTCGGAAAAGTTTACCAATGATTTTATTAATGCCATCCGGGACAATAAAACCGTAGAATTCCGCCAGAAATACCGTAATATTGATGTTTTGCTAATTGATGACATTCAATTCCTGGCCGGCAAAGAGCAGACCCAGGAGGAATTTTTTCACACATTCAACACCCTGCATAATCTTAACCGGCAGATTGTGGTCTCAAGCGACCGGCCGCCAAAAGAGATCCCCACTCTTGAAGATCGCCTCCGTTCCCGCTTCGAATGGGGCTTGATCACCGATATCCATGCACCGGACCTGGAAACCAGAATAGCTATCTTAAAGAAAAAATCCCTCATAGAAGGTCTTGAAATACCGAATGAGGTTTTGCATTACATTGCCTCCAAAATAGAAAATAACATTCGCGAGCTTGAGGGCGCCCTGATCAGAATAGTGGCCTATGCATCCCTCTATAGTTCTAAAATTACTCTGGAATTGACGGATGAAGCTCTTAAAAACATCCTCTTCACCAAAAAAAAACAGGTATCATTGGAACAAATCATCAAATATACGGCCAACCATTTTCATCTATCCGCAGGCGATCTTCTGGGCAAAAGAAGAACACGCGACATCGCCTTTGCCCGCCAGGTGGCCATGTATCTATCACGAGAGTTGACCGATCTATCCCTGCCTAAAATTGGCGAAGAATTTGGAGGACGGGATCATACTACCGTTTTACATGCCATCAGGAAAATTGAAGCGGTGTTGCAGGAAAACAGTGAAGAAAAAATGAAAGTGGAACTGATTAAAAATGACCTTGTTAACAGCATCTGATTAATATGTGGACAAGTCATGTTTCATATTATTATTCAAATATAATTGCCTTGATTTCAAGATGCTTGTCCACATCAAGAGGGAATAATTATCCCTTGTTAAATAAAGTTTTTTAAGGTTTTACACAGAGTCCACAAATACTAATACTTTTACTGTCTTTATATATAAATATTCTTAGTAGGAACTTTTGATAAACATCTTTTAAAGGCGGTGCTTTTTATGTCTATTTTTCTTAACAAAGATCTCCTGAACCGTTCTTTGGAAATAGTAGAAAAAGCTTTACCCAGGCAATCACCCATCCAGGCTTTGCAAAATATTCACTTTGAGAGCAAATCCCAGGCCATCACTCTTTCGGCCACAAATCTAGAACTTCAAATCAAGGTTTCTTTACCCTACGAAGGAGAAGAACGCGCTAAAGTTTTACTTCCTCCCCAAATTACTGAAATTGTTCGCTTTCTACCTTCCTCCGAAATTCGTTTTGATTTAAACTCAGAAAATTTCCAGGTTGATCTGACTAGCGGTAAGGCCAGATATCATATTTTTGGCGCCGACCCGGCAGACTTTCCTGTAGTAGAGAAAATTTTACCGGAAAATAATGAAGCAGTTACCCTGGATCCGGTAGAGTTCAGCCAGATCTTGAAGATGGTTATTTTTGCAGCATCCACTGAAGAGACCAGGCCGGCGTTTAATGGTGTCCTTTTTGAATTCAACGATAACCATTTGAACTTGATTTGTTCAGATACATACCGCCTGGTCGTTAAACATATTTCCGATGAAAGCTGGAACTTTACTGCAAGGCGCTGCCTTGTGCCGGCAAAGGCGTTGCGCGAGCTGTTAAAAATTCTTGACCAGAGCGAAGAAAAAGCAGTATTCTATTCTGCCAGCGAAAACTTAGTTTTTGATCTGGGCCCGGTTTATTTTGCCGCCAGGCTGCTCAATGAAAAATATCCCGATATTAGTTCGGTTATTCCGGATCGCTGCTCCACCAGGATTACGATAAACAGGAGCGATATGGAAAGGACAGTCGGCCGGGCGGCCCTGCTGGCTGAACCACCAAACAATGCCATTAACCTTTCTGTGAGCAACGACTCATTGGCGGTGCGGGTTTCTTCCCAGGTTGGGAGGATGGAAGAAGAGCTCTCTGTCAAAAGCGAAGGAGATGAGGTTGATATCTATGTCAATTCTCGTTTTATTATGGACATTCTAAAGGCTGTTCCAGTTGAAGAAATTGTTGTTGATTTTCACGGAAAAAATGGTCCTGTAATTTTCCGCCTGCCGGATGATGAGAGCTATCTTTACCTTGTTTTGCCCATTAAAATGGATTAATATTTCAGGTAAACAGCGTGTATCTGTCATCACTTCTCCTGATTAACTTTCGCAATTACTGCCGCCAAGAGATCTCGTTTCATCCCGGCATCAATGTATTAAGCGGCGGAAACGCCCAGGGGAAAACCAGCTTCCTGGAGGCCATATACTATCTTTCTGCCTCCCGCTCTTTTCGAGCCGCCCGGGAATCTGAAATGGTTCGTCTGGGAAGCGATTTTTTTTATCTACAGGGCAATTTTTTAATCCGCGAAGGCCGCTGTCTGGCAGAGATAGGCTACCGCCGGCCACATCATCTGCAGATCAAATTAAATGGGAAGTTGTTCAAAAGAAGCGACTATATTCACAAACACCCGGTAGTAGTTTTTTCTCCAGACGATCTTTTCCTGATCAAAGAAGGACCTTCCGTGCGCCGCCGTTTTCTCGATATGGAGAGTTCCCGCCTAAAGCCGCTTTATTACAGCAGGCTGCGCGATTACTACCGCGCTTTGCGGCAGCGCAACCAATTATTAAAAGAGCATCGGGGCGGCCCTTTCTCTGACTTCTCCATTCTGGATCCCTGGGAGCAGACGCTGGTGAAAGTGGGCAGTTGGATTGTTAAAGAGCGAATTCAGCTGCTTGAAGATCTGGAGAACCTGGCTAAAAATCACTTTAGCCGCCTTACTGGAGGACTGGAAAGGCTTTCTCTAGGCTATATCTCGACCATAAATTTTGGCGGAGAGAGGGAACAGATAGAAAGGTCCTTTAAAGAACAGCTGTCGAAAGCACGAAGCGCAGAATTTCGCAAAGGCTCCACCCTGGTCGGTCCGCATCTTGATGATTTTGCCTTTCTAATCAATGGTCTTGATGCCCGCAAATTTGCTTCCCAGGGACAGCAGCGGAGCGCAGTACTGGCTTTGAAAATGGGAGAGGCAGATCTGTTTAACAGTAGTGGAGATGAGAGAGCCATTCTGTTGCTGGATGATGTTTTTTCAGAGTTCGACGAATCAAGACGCCGCCATATTCTACAGTTTATAAGTGAAAGGGATGATCAGTCTTTTATTACCACCGCGGTTCCATTGCCGGATTTTAAACGCTATCAGGCGAAAAAAACTTATTTTTTTACAGTTTCCGGGGGGAAGATTAAGATTGATTGAGCTGGGGCAGATTATTGAGCAGGTGCTGCGCAAACGAAAGATGTGGCGCCAATATAAACAATGCCTTATAATAGAACAATGGGACCAGCTTGTCGGCAAAGAAATAGCCGCTGTGACCAGAGCCTGGTATTTGCAGAGGAATGTACTCCGGGTCCTGGTGCGCGATTCTACCTGGGCTTATCACCTCACGTTACTGAAGCCGAAATTAATTGAAGAATTAAACCGGTATGCCGGAGAAAATCTGGTCCGTGATATATATTTCCAAATTGGACTATCCAGAGAAGAAGAATTTTCTTAAGCAAGGGCTTTAAATTTATAAACAGTTAAAGAAATGATTGGCCAGGTGGGAGGGATAACATGTTTTTTCGTATTGGCAACTCGCGAATAGTTTTTAACAAAGAGCTCATCGGCATTTTTGATATAAAACTCATGGATAACCCGATCAACAAGCAGTTTTTGGAGTCGGCAAATATCAAAGATTTCTATCGCAACATTAAACTTGATAACAACAAATCCTTTATCGTTACAAAGGGAGAAGTGCTTTTATCGCCGGTTGTTCCATCGACCCTGGCCCGGAGGAAATGTGCCGGGAAGGCGGAAAAGCCGGTTTGAACCTGCCGGAGTTGTGATATAATTGATCTGTTATGGAGATATGATGGAGGTTTGAAATGACGGCGCAGACAAACCAGGGAGAACATGAATACGGCGCGGCTCAAATACAGATTCTTGAAGGACTGGAAGCAATCCGCCGCCGGCCCGCCATGTATATTGGTTCCACCGGCAACCAGGGCCTGCACCATCTGGTATTTGAGGTTGTGGATAACAGCATCGATGAAGTGCCATACGGATGCAAAAATATTAAAGTCTTGATTCACCAGGATAACAGTATTACAGTGACTGACGACGGCCGTGGCATTCCCGTGGAAGAACATCCGCAACAAAAACGGCCGGCAGTAGAGGTTGTTCTGACCACCCTTCATTCCGGGGGCAAATTTGACCAGAAAATTTACAAGGTGGCCGGCGGCCTTCACGGTGTAGGGATATCCGTGGTCAATGCTCTATCCGAATGGCTTGAAGTAGAAATATCCCGTGACGGGAAGATCTACCGGCAGCGTTTCGAAAGAGGAATAAAAGTTACCGACTTAAAAGTCACGGGAAAAGCCATGAAAACCGGCACCAAAATTACCTTTCGTCCCGATCCGATCATTTTTCAGGAAATCAATTTTGAGAATGAAATAATCGTCCGGCGACTGCGTGAACTTGCTTTTCTAAACCGGGGCGTCCGGATAACCTTTAAAGATCTGCGCAGCGAATATACAGAGAAATATCGTTATGACGGCGGCATCAACCAGTATACCGCTTATCTCAACCAGGGCAAAGATGTTCTGCCGAAGAAGCCGATCTATTTCTGCCGTGAAGTAAATAGTTTTTTTATCGAGATTTCGCTTCAGTATCAGAACAGCTACAACGAAATGATTTACACCTATGCGAATAACATCCATACCAGGGAAGGCGGCTCTCATGAACAGGGTTTTAAGTCCGCTTTAACTCGCTTGATAAATGATTATGCTCGCAAGAAAGGGTTGCTTAAAGAGAACGAAAGCAATTTCAGCGGAGATGATGTTCGAGAAGGGTTGACCGCAGTCCTGAGCGTAAAGTTGCACGATCCGCAGTTCGAAGGTCAGACAAAGACGAAGCTGGGAAACCCGGAAATGCGCAGCGCCGTTGATTCGGTCTGCTATGAGGGGATGGAAATCTTCCTGGAGGAGAATCCTGCGATTGCCCGCAGGATTGTGGAAAAAGCGATCCGGGCGGCACGGGCCCGCGAGGCCGCTCGAAAGGCCCGGGAACTAACCCGCCGGAAAAACGCTCTTGATTTTACCAACCTTCCCGGGAAGCTGGCCGATTGCAGCAGCAAGGATCCGGGAGAATGCGAACTGTTTCTGGTTGAAGGCGACTCTGCCGGCGGTTCGGCAAAGCAGGGACGGGACAGGCGTGTACAGGCCATTCTTCCGCTGCGCGGCAAAATTCTCAACGTGGAGAAAGCCCGGTTGGACCGGATTCTGGGCAATGAAGAGATCCGCACTATTATCACTGCCATAGGAACGGGGATTGGCGAAGATTTTGACATAGCGAAAGTCCGCTATCAGAAAATTGTGATCATGACCGACGCGGACGTGGACGGCTCGCATATCCGGGTGCTCCTGCTCACATTTTTCTATCGCTACCTGCCCGAACTGATTGAGAGCGGCTTTGTTTACATTGCCCAGCCGCCTCTTTACAAGGTGCAAAAGGGTAAAAAAGAGCGCTATCTTTACGGGGACGAAGAGCTGGAGCGGCTGCTTGAAAGTTGGGGCCGTGATGGGATTCAGGTACAGCGCTATAAGGGTCTTGGCGAGATGAATCCGGAACAGCTGTGGGAGACGACCATGAATCCAGAGACGCGCATTATTAGACGGGTTGAACTGGTTGATGCTCAGAAGGCGGATCAGATGTTTTACGTGCTTATGGGCGACAAAGTGGAGCCGCGGCGGCGCTTTATTGAAGAAAATGCGGCCGCGGTCCGGAACCTGGATATATGATCCAGCCGGCTGCGCGTTGTTAATGATTCTCTTTGGCTGCAGCGGACAGGCTGCCCATGGCGGCGGGACTTTGCCGGTGAGCTGATATACTTGTGGGGTACGAATAATGTTTTATATGGCCATACCTTATCTAATTCTGGCTGCTTTAGCCACCGGTTACCTGTTATTTCGCAGACGTAGAACAGGGCGGGTGACCTTTAAAGTAAGGCAGACCCTCTTTAACAGGGTCAACCTTGACCTGCTGCTGACAGTTGTTCTTATATGCCTTCTCTGTGCCTTTTTTCTGTGGTCGGATCTAAATAAATACAATGAAATTGCGGCTGCCGGAAATGATGTTGAAAGCAGGTGGATTTACGGTGCCCGTATTGTCTTTTACCTTCTCCTGGCAGCTGTCTTTGGGGCCAGGCAGCTGGAACGCCCGGCGCTCCGGGAAAGAGGGATCTCATCGGCACGCTGGTTCTGGCCCTGGAATCAGATCAAATCTTACCGCTGGAACGGCCTGGTACTGCAGTTTAAAATAAGAACGGCCCGGAAAGAAATTACCGAAAGCTGGTCTGTGGCCCCGGAGCAAAAACAAGAGCTGGATCGCCTGTTGAGGCAGAATATAAAGAAGCAGGAGAAAAAAACCGGAAAGAAGAAACCGGCAAGGCGGTAAGCCATCTTCTGTAATGTGGAGGAAATGAGAGAATCGTATGGACGAAAAGAAACGCGTTATCCCTGTCAGTGTCCATGAAGAAGTAAAAAATTCATTTCTCGATTATGCCATGAGCGTGATCGTCAGCCGCGCTCTTCCAGATGTCCGGGACGGGCTCAAGCCGGTGCACCGGCGCATCCTTTACGCCATGTCGGAGATGGGCTCGACGCCGGAAAAACCTTATCGCAAGTCGGCGCGGATTGTGGGGGAAGTGCTCGGTAAATACCATCCCCACGGGGACGTGGCCCTTTATGATGCCATGGTTAGGCTGGCCCAGGATTTTACCACCCGCTATCCACTGGTGGACGGACACGGCAACTTCGGCTCGCTGGACGGCGATGCGGCGGCGGCAATGCGCTATACCGAAGCCCGGCTATCGCCGCTGGCCATGGAGCTCCTGGCCGATCTGCATAAGGAGACGGTTGAGTTCCGGCCTAATTTTGATGAAAGCCTGCTTGAGCCGGCGGTCCTTCCTTCGCGCTTTCCCAATTTGCTCGCCAACGGCTCCTCGGGAATTGCCGTGGGCATGGCTACAAATATACCGCCGCATAATCTGGGGGAGCTCATTGACGCATTGCACCGTCTTATCGAGCAGCCCGAAATTTCGGTAGATGAGCTCAGGCGTCTGGTTAAAGGGCCCGATTTCCCTACCGGCGGCGTCATAGTGGGAACCGAAGGAATTAAAGAAGCCTACCAGACCGGCCGCGGCATTATCCGCATCAGAGGGCGGGTCTTTTGGGATAAATCTGATAAAGGCCGGGGGCACTTGGTAATTAGCGAGCTGCCATACCAGCAGAATAAAGCCAAATTGGTAGAAAAAATAGCCGAACTGGTCAAAGAGAAGAAAATAGAAGGGATTACCGATCTTAGGGATGAGTCCGACCATTCAGGCGTGCGCATAGTGCTGGAGATACGCCCGGAATACGATCCCCAGCTGATCATCAACCAGCTCTATCAATACACCCCGCTCCAGCAGACTTACGGTATTATTATGCTGGCCCTGGTAAACGGGGAGCCCAAAGTTTTAAATTTAAAGGAAATGCTTAATTGCTATCTCGACCACCAAAAAGAGGTCATCATAAGGCGGACCCGTTTTGACCTGAGCCGTGCAGAGGAGAGACTCCACATTGTTGAAGGTCTGCGCATAGCCCTTTCCAGGCTCGATGAAGTCATCGCTTTAATCCGCCGTTCTCCTGACGGTCCCACAGCACGCAGCGGCCTGATGGAGCTGCTGGGGATTACGGAAAAGCAAGCTCAGGCCATTCTCGATTTGCGTTTGCAGAGGTTGACCCAGCTTGAACAATCCAAGCTGGAAGAAGAACATCGTGAATTGACAGAGAAGATCGCATATTTGCGGCGGGTGCTGGCAGATGAAAGCCTGGTCTTGGGAATAATCCGTGAAGAACTACAGGAAATTAGGGATAAACACGCCGACGAACGCCGCACCCAGATTGTTGAAGGGGTGGATGATTTTAAGCTGACCGACCTGATCATGGAAGAAGACGTGGTCATCACCATCACTGATCGCGGTTATATCAAGCGCCTGCCGGCGTCAACTTACCGTAGGCAAAGGCGGGGCGGCAGAGGTGTAGTAGGGATGCAGACCCGGAAGGATGACCTGGTGGAGCAATGCTACTTTGCTTCAACCCACGATCGCCTTCTTCTTTTCAGCAACCGGGGGAAGGTCTATCTTTTAAATATCTACGAAATCCCAGAATCCAGCCGCCAGTCGAGAGGCACCGCCATAGTAAACCTGCTGCCAATGGAAAAGGATGAATATATCACGGCAACGCTGCCGGTTAGCGGTTACAGTGAAGAGAAATACCTGCTTGCAGTTACTGCCCGCGGCTATATCAAAAAGACGCCGCTGAAGGATTTCCGCAATACCAGGAAAACAGGGTTGATTGCGCTGACCCTGGCTCCGGAGGATGAGCTCATATCAGTGGTTCTGACCGGCGGTAACGAGGAGATCATTATCGGGACAGACGAAGGATATTTTATCCGCTTCCATGAAAAGGATGTCCGCTCCATGGGGCGGACGGCTCGCGGCGTAAAAGCCGTTACGATGCAGCCGCCGCACAGGGTAGTGGGAGCGGATTTGATCAGGCCGGGCCAGGTTATTTTGATGGTTTCGGCGAGAGGTTTTGGAAAACGGGTGGCCGCGGATGATTTCCGCCCGCAGCGCCGCGGCGGCAAGGGAATTATCGGTATGAAAATATCGAAAGAAAGCGGCCCGCTGACCGGCTTTATGGTAATGAACGAGAAGGACGAAGACTTTATTATTGTTACCGCCGGAGGGGTGGTCATCCGCCAAAAAACGGCGGAGGTTTCATTGCTGAGCCGCTATGCGCGGGGCGTAACCCTGATCCGCCTTGATGAGGGAGACCAGGTTGTCGATTTAATCGGACTTCCCAAAGAGAGGAATTGATAAGTGTCGTCTTTTAAGCGGAGCGCTTTGCTTTTGCTGATGGTTTTGCCGCTCTTGCTATTTTCCGGGTGCAGCCCCGAGCCAGGGCTGAACGAAGAGGAAACTCTGCCCTTGAACGGCGATATTATCGTTCTGGGCAGCGGGATGGCCGGGTTGACTGCCGCCCTGGAGGGGGCGCGTCATGGCGCTTCGGTAATTCTCTGTTACAATGAGCTGCAGAATGACCGCTGGATGTGGCGCGATGGAGCTCTCGGCACCGGAGAAGATGGGGATATTGCCGCCCTGGAGAGGGCGCTGCATGATTACGGGCAGGGAGAAGGCCAGGGGTGGCATTATAAACTTCTCTCCCGTCATGCCGATGAGAGCCTCGCCTGGTTGATAGGGGAGACCGGCTTGGAAGTGGTCCCTGCGGAGGGCTTTAGATATTTGCCGGAAAATATCTCTTACGCACAGGCACAGAGCCGCCTTGTAAGCAAGGCCCTGGAGGAGGGAATCCGCATTCTCCAGGGCATCCTGGTAGAAGAGCTGCTTATCAGCAGCAACGGCAAGGCAGCCGGAATTAAATTTATCGATTCTCACGGTCTTAAGTATACCGCTTATGCGCCGGCGGTTATACTTGCAGACGGCGGTTATCTTAATGACCCCCAGCGGATCAAGGAGCTTAGCCCGGGGATTACTGTCGCTTCCTGGCGCGGCAGCGGTGAAGGCGAGGGGATGAAGCTGGCTCGCGCCGCCGGGCTGGACCTGGTCAATGAGGGGCGATTTTCTTATGCCCTGGCCATTGAAGAGGAGCAAAACTGGGTGGAGGTAAATCCGCCGCCCGGCACTCTTTTGATCGTGGATGATCAAATTTACCCTTTCCCGCAGCGGGCGGATGCCGATTTGGTCAACTCCATTTTAAACAGCGCTGCGGGTATAGGATACCTGCTGGTTGCAGAAGCCGGACTGGGACCGGAACATGAGTTGAGCTGGCCCCGTTATCCCGGTATTGGCGCTTTCCTGGAGGCATACCGGATAGATCTCCCATCGCTGTACCGCTGGTTCAGCCGGCCACAAGGATATTTCTACGGCTGCCCGGTCAAGGCTGCAGCGGCATACTGCCTCGGTGGCATTGCAGTGGATGAATCCGGAGCCGTGCTGCGCGCGGGAAAGCCGGTAGAGGGTTTGTATGCCATAGGAGAGACGGCGGGCGGGCTCAACGGCGCCGCTCTCATGCCCGGCGCAGCCCTGACCGAAGCGCTGGTCTGGGGCCGCCGCATCGGCGAAGCTGCAGCCCGGTATGCACTGGAATAATCACATACTTCAGGGGGTTGGAGAATAATAGAGCGAAGGAAAATTGGCATAACCGATACCACCTTGCGAGACGGCCATCAATCTCTTCTGGCTACGCGAATGCGCCTGGAGGATATGCTCCCTGTGGCCGAGCTGATGGAGAAGGTCGGTTATTATTCACTGGAAGTTTGGGGTGGGGCTACCTTTGACGCCTGCATGCGCTTCCTGGATGAGGACCCCTGGGAGAGGCTGCGACGCCTGCGGCGATTATTCCGCCGCACCAGGTTGCAGATGCTTTTACGCGGCCAAAATATAGTTGGCTACCGCCACTACGCCGACGACGTAGTGAGAGAGTTTGTCAAGCGGGCGGTGGGCAACGGGATCGATATCATCCGCATTTTTGATGCGCTGAATGATCCCCGGAACATGGAGCAGGCCATGACTTCGGCCAGGGCGGAAGGAGCCCACGTGCAGGCGGCGCTGTGCTACACCATCAGCCCGCTGCATAGTATCGCCTATTTTGTCAACCTGGCACAGACATTTAAAGAAATGGGCGCAGATTCGCTCTGCATCAAAGACATGGCCGGCCTGCTCTCACCGGCCCATTCTTACGAACTGGTCCGGCGGCTGAAAGAAGAGGTGGGGCTGCCGGTGCAGCTTCACTGTCACTACACCAGCGGGATGGCCTCGATGGCTTACCTTAAAGGGATCGAAGCCGGCGCCGACGTTGTTGATACCGCCAGCGCCGCCCTTTCTTTAGGAACGAGCCAGCCTCCTACAGACACCATAGTGGCCGCCCTGCAGGAGACAGCTTATGATACCGGGCTGGACTTGCAGCTGTTGGCCAGTGTCAGTGAACATTTTAAAAAGATACGCGGCGGCTACGAGATCCCCCGCGAAGTAGCTATGGGTGTGGATACCGATGTCCTCAGGTACCAGGTTCCGGGAGGAATGATCTCCAACCTGGCTTCGCAGCTGTCGGAGCAGGGATCCCTTCATCTTTTGCCGGAGGTGCTCAAAGAGGTCCCCCGCGTCCGGGCCGACCTGGGCTACCCGCCCCTGGTAACGCCGAGCAGCCAGATAGTGGGCACGCAGGC
>JAAZHP010000105.1 GCA_012510625.1 Bacillota bacterium | reverse complement strand
TAAAGAGCGGCAGCGCGCGCTTGAAGAATCCATCGCCGGAATAAAGCAGGAGATTGCCGAAAATGAAGCGTTCAAAAGAGAACGGGAGCTGCAGCGGAGCATTAACGAGCTGAGAAAGGAGCTGGAACGGCTCCGGCAGCTGGAGAAAAATTTGCGGAGCCGGTTTAAACAGGAGGCCGGGGAAGCAACGGAGCTGCACCGGGTAATGCAGCAGCTGGAAGCGCCGCTGCCCCTGACTCAACCGCTGCTGGAGGCGGCGGAGATCTGGCAGGCTGCAGCTTGCGGGCCGGGGGTTGACTTCCCTGAAGATTGGGCTAAGCTTGCCTCGGGCTGGCAGGAGGCCATGGAGTGGCTGCTGCTGCATAAAGGCGGGCGGGAGAAGGAGGCGCGCAGCCGCCGGGAGCAGATTGCCCGCCTTAAGGAGGATCTGCGCGGACTGGCGGAAAACCAGGTTCTCGGCCGGGACTCGCCCCCCATGCAGCTGAAGCGGATCCTGGAAGAGGAGCTGCGCACTAGGAACGGGGAGCCCGTTCCCGTGGACATCTTCTGCGAAGCCATGGAGATCCGCGATCCCGCCTGGCGCAACGCCATCGAGGGCTACCTCTATCACCGGAAATTCGACATCCTCGTGCCTCCGGACTATTTCAAGGCCGCGCTGGCCCTTTACCGGAAATACAGGCTCAGCCACGGACTGGAAGATGCAGGCCTGGTGAACACGGCAAGCCTGCTGCAAGAGGCGCCGGTGGCGCCGGAGCGAAGCCTTGCCTCGGAAATTGACGCGGAGATCGATTATATCAGGGCTTATGCGGACAGGCTGCTTGGCGGCGTGGTCAAATGCGAGTCGGAAGATGAATTGCCGCAACATGCCGCGGCGATCACTCCTGCAGGGATGCTCTACCAGGACCACAGTATCCGCCAGATTCCCCGGGCTTACTTTGAGCTCCCCTATATCGGCAAAGAGGCGGTCCGCTTCCAGCTGGCCCGCAAAAGAGAGGCGCTGCAGGAGGAGGAGCGGCTGCTGGCGGAGGCGGAGCGGCAGATTGCCGCCGCCGCTTCGGCCGGCTACCTGGCCCTTGATAAAACAGACCGCTACCGCGCCTGGGCACAGGAGCTGGAGCAGCTGCAGGGTAAAGCGGGGCTTGAGGAAGATCTGGCGGCGCAGGAAAGAGAGCTGCTCTCGCTCGATTCCGGAGAGCTGGATCGGCTGAAGGAAAATTTGAGCCGGCGGGAGAGCTCCCTGGGATCCCTGAAGAAGGAGCTGGAGCGGGCCATCGGAGAGCGGGGCGGGCTGGAGGAGAGGATTAGCAATCTCGGCGGCGCCATCGAGGCGCTGCAGCAGGCGGCGGAAGCGGAGCGGGCCGGCTGCGAGGCTTACCTGGCCGCATTGCCCGGGGAGCTGCCGGAAGAATGTGTCAAAAAGTGGGAGCGCGAGGCGGCGCGGAAGAGCCCGGCGGAGCTTTACCAGAATTACCGCAGCAGCAACGAGGGGGCCAATACCCGGCTTGAAAAACTTCGGCCGGCCCTGGTCAAGCTGCGCACCGAGTTTGTCTATGCTTTTCATTTCTCCGGGGATCCCGGGGCCGAAGACAACGAAGCATTCCGGCAGCGGCAGAGGCTCCTGGTGGAGAGCCACCTGCAGGATTACGAAGCCCGGGCGCGCGCAGCCCGCGAGCAGGCCGAGCAGAGCTTCCAGGAGAACTTTGTTGCCAGGCTGGGAGAATTCATCAAGCTGGCCGAGGAGGAGATCAAGGAGCTGAACCGCGCCCTGAAGGATATGCGCTTCGGGACCGATGCCTACCGCTTCAGCCTGACCCCCAAAAAAGATACGCGGCGCTATTACGAGATGATCATGGATACCGGTGTATACCAGGGATCCATTTTCCGGGAAGCCTTTTTCCAGAAGCATGGCGACACCATTACCGATCTTTTTAACGAGATCACCCGCGGCGGGGATGACTTTCCGGAAAATGTCCAGCTGCTCACCGACTACCGCTCTTACCTGGACTTCGATATCATTATCACCGACACGCACAACCACAAGAGCTATTTTTCAAAAGTGGCCCGCGACAAATCCGGCGGCGAGACCCAGGTCCCCTTTTACGTGGCCATCCTGGCCTCTTTTTACCAGGCCTACCAGCTTTACCGGAAGAGCGACACATTGCGCCTGGTGGTCTTCGACGAGGCCTTCAACCGGATGGATGCCGATCGCATTGAAGAGGCCATCGCTTTCATGAAAAACCTGGGCTTCCAGGCGGTGGTGGTCGCCCCCACCGGCCGGATCCAGCTCATTGTCCCCTACATGAATACCAACCTCATTGTCATGCGTGAAGGTTTCCACAGCTTTATTGAGCGGGCCGGCCGAAAGGATCTGGAGAGATGGAGCTGAGCGCCGTCCAGAAGGAAGTCCTTCACGCGCTGCTTGACCGCTGCGAGCGGCGCAAGGAATACGGCCGTGCCGGGAAAAGCTCTCGCCGCGTCCTGCTGCCGTTAAACCGGAAGCACTTTCCTGACTATTTCCATGTCAGCGACAGCAGCTTTCGGCTCATGTTCAACCAGGAGATGGAAGCGCTGGAGCGGCGCGGCTGGGTGGAGCTCGACTGGGTCCGCTTTGACCGCGGCCATACCCTGCAGCGGATCGCGTTAGCGGAGGAAGCCCTGCCCGAAATCTACCGGGTCCTGGAGCGGGTGCCGCGGGAGCACCTTTACCGCGAAGCAGCCGCTTTTATGGCCGGATATGAAAAAGAAGCCCCGGAAGAGCTGCGCCGCCTCTGCAGGGAGCTCACGGCGCGGCTGGCTGCGCTGCAGCCCCTGCCGCCGCCGCTAAAGGCGGAGCAGCCGC
>JAAZHP010000104.1 GCA_012510625.1 Bacillota bacterium | reverse complement strand
TGGTCCAGGGACGCGATCTGCAGGGACGGGTGGCCACGGAAGGGGTAGTTATCAAGAGCTCCTATATCGATGAACAACGCCGCGAATCCATCATGGAAGCTTTCCGGGAGCGCTGGCCGTCGCTGGGTCCGAACGACCTGCGCGTGGAGAGCGTCGGCGGGGTGATCAGCGGCGAGCTGGCCCGCCAGTCTCTTATCGCCCTGGCCGTGGCTATTGCCGGGATGATCGCCTATATCACCATACGCTTTGAATTCAAGTTTGCCCTGGCGGCGATTATACCGCTGCTGCATGATATATTCATCGTGCTGGCCATATTTTCATTGTTTAAAATCGAGGCAAACAGCCCCTTTATCGCCGCTCTGCTGACCATATTTGGCTACTCGGTAAACAATACCATCGTTATCTTTGACCGGATCCGGGAAAACATGAAGCGGAAAAAGAAAGAGGAGTATGCCGCGGTGGCGGATCAGAGCATCCGGCAAAGCATCGTCCGGACCGTAAATACCTCCCTGACCACGCTGCTGACTTTGTCGGCGCTGCTGGCCGGCTTCTATTACTTTATCGGCAGCTTCGATCTCATTGCTTTCGTCATCGCTCTGATTATAGGCGTGCTGGTGGGAACCTATTCATCGCTATTTATCGCCGGTCCCCTCTGGTGGGATCTGAACGAATTGGAATTCAGGCGGGCCCGCCGCCCGGCCTAAAGCGTTGCCCGCCGCGGGCGCAGGCTTGCCCTGGCCGCGGTTCAGCAACAAACTGCGGTTTAATGCACATTGGTCAAAAAGGAGTGAAAAAATTGGGTTTATTGCTGATTGTTCTTGCACTTCTTTTCAGCCTGATGATAGCGATCCTTGCCGCAGCTAATCACCAGCTTGTTATTGTCAACTACATTTTTGGCGAGGCAAAGCTTCCTCTAATCGTCCTGATCATCGGGGCCGCCGCTGCCGGCGCCGTAGTGACGGGGCTGATCGGCTTTTACCGCAGCATCCGCACTGCCCTGCAGATACGCGGTGAAAAAAAACGGCAGGAAGAGCTGCAGCGGCGCCTGGAGAAGCTGGAGCAGGAGAAAGCATCTCTGCAGCAGGAACTGGAGCACCTGCAGGCGCCGGCAGAGCCTGAGGAACTAGCGGAAGCTGTGGAATCACCGGAAGCTGCTGAACTGCCGGAAGCTGCTGAAACGCCGGAACAGGCGGAACCGGAAGAACCGCCGGAACTAGAGGGAGGAGAAACATCCTAGAGATGAGCCTTTCTCAAAAACGCTGGGGCGAACCTTTCCCCGCGCAATCGGAAGAGGCCGCGGCCCTGGCGGAGGAGATCGGTATATTGCCCGCCCTGGCCCGGGTTTTGCTCAACCGCGGGATTGAAAGCGCAGGCGCTGCCCGCGCTTTTCTTTATCCCTCGCCGGAGCAGCTGCACTCACCCTGGCTGATGAAAGGGATGGAGAAAGCGGTAGAGCGGATCTGGACCGCCCTGGATAAGGGCGAGAAAATTGTCGTGCACGGGGACTACGATGCCGACGGGATCACCGCAGCTGCGCTCATGGTGGAGGCGCTGCGGCAGCTCGGCGCCGCGGCCGTCGATTTTTACCTGCCCAGCCGTTTTAGAGAAGGCTACGGGCTGCACCGGGAGGCGCTGGAGCAGATTGCCGCCGCCGGCGCGGCTCTTGTCATCACCGTTGATTGCGGGATCAATGCCGCCGCCGAAGCAGCCTGTGCCCGCAGCCTCGGCCTGGACCTGATTGTAACGGACCATCACCAGCCCTTTGCGGAGCTCGAGGGGGCTGCGGCTGTGCTGAACCCGCTTCAAGAAGGCTGCCCTTACCCCTTCAAAGAGCTTTCCGGAGCGGGGATAGCCTTTAAGCTGGCCTCGGCGCTGATGGAGAAGGCGGGAGCTCCTTTCCCCTCCGGGCTGCTCGATCTCGCCGCCCTGGGGACCGCCGCCGACGTGGTGCCGCTTCTTGGCGAGAACCGGGTCCTGGTTGCCTGCGGCCTGGAGCAGCTCAAACAGGCGCCCCGCCTGGGACTGCAGGCGCTGGCCCGCGCCACCGGCCTGCGGCAGGAGCGCATTGACAGCTACGCGTTGGCCTTTATCCTGGCCCCGCCCCTCAATGCCGCCGGCCGCCTCGGAGAGGCCGACCCTGCCATTAACCTGCTCCTGGAGCGGGACGGGGCGGAAGCCGAAAAGCTGGCCCTGCTTTTGCACCAAACCAACCGGCAGCGCCGAGACGTGGAGATGCGGATCCTGGGGGAGGCCGAAGAGATGCTGGCCGCGGATAGAAAAGCCGCCGGAGAAATGGTGATCACCCTGGCCGGTGAAGGCTGGCCCCACGGGGTCATAGGCATCGTGGCATCGCGCCTGGTGGAGCGCTATTACCGCCCGGCGGTGCTCATCGGCCTGGAGGGCGATGAGGGACGCGGCTCGGCGCGCAGCATCCCCGGATTTGATATCACCGCCGCCCTGAGCAGCTGTGCGCCCCTGCTGGAGCGTTTCGGCGGGCATGCCGGTGCGGCCGGTTTTACCATTGATCCTGCCCGGGTGGACGATCTGAGAGCGGCGCTTAACCGCTACGCCTCGCCGCTCCTGCGGGGAGAGATGATGCGCCCCCTGATCGAACTGGACGCCGTCCTGGATGCGCCTGAAATCAGCCTTGACCTGGCCCGCCAGCTGAAGCTGCTGGAGCCCTTCGGAACGGGCAATCCCAGGCCGCTCTTTTGCAGCGCCGGCTGGGAGCTCAGATCCTGGCGCCTCGTGGGGGAAGGCAAAGAACACCTTAAATTGAACCTGGCGAAGGGCGAGCACAGGGCCGACCCCATCTTTTTCTCGGCGTCACCGCTGGCACCCTCTCTAAGGCGCGGGCGGCGCTTTGACCTGGCTTTCTCCCTCCGGGAGGGAAGCTACCTTGACCAACCGGTCCTGGAGATGGTGTTGAAGGATCTGCGCAGCGGCGACAGCGGCAGCTGCGGCCGGGTTACCGTGATCGACCGGCGCGGCGCCGTTAACCGCCAGGCCGTGCTGAAAGAGATTCTAAACTCCATGGATGGCGAGACGGCTGCTGTTTTTGCCGGCACGGGACACCGCATAGCGTCGCTAAAGCGGCTCCTGCCGCCGCCGGTGACGCAGAGGCTTGCTTTTCTGAGCAGCGGGAGAGATAATTATAATGAGGACAGGGATGCGCCGCTGTTCGCGAGCTGCCGGGTGCTGGTTCTCTATGACCTGCCCCTGTCGGAGAAGCTGCTCGAACCTTTTTTTAACAACTGTCCCGGTGACGGCGCGATACATATCTGGCTGCTTTACGGGAAGGCCGACCTGAAGCGGAACCGTCTGCTGCTGGACCTGAGCATCCCCTCGCGCAGCGCCCTGGTTGAGATCTACCGCGCCTGGTCCGAGGCGGCGGCAGGGAGCGGCGGGGCAGATTTGCCCGGGCCGCTCCGCGATAAATTTTTCCCGGGAGCCGGCGAAAAGTTCTGGCAGCGCTGCCTACAGATCTATGACGAAGCGGGCCTCTGCCGGGGCGGAGAGCCCTCCCCGCCGGCCGCTTGTTCCGGCCTGGAGAGCTCTTTTGATGGTTCGCCCTCCTTTCAGAGAGCCCTGGAGCTGCGGGAAAGCTGCTCCCGCTACCAGGAGCTGCTGTTGAACGCTTCACCGGGAGAACTGGCGGCACGCTGGAATGAACTGCTTAAGGTTAACGGTTGTACGGGCTCGGATTCCAACCCGGGCTCTCCTGAAGACGGCGGCATGGAGCGGCATTAAGAAAGGCCGTTGCTCAAACCCCGGCCGGTACAATATTATGATGAAAAATGGCAAGTGAAGAAGATGGCGGTAAAGGAAAGAAAACTGGGCGAGCTGAGAAAACTGCTGGCGCGCCATTATCCCACGGATGATGACTGGGCGCTGGTGGAGAAGGCCTATGCCTTCGCCTTCCGGGCCCACGCCGGGCAGCGACGCGAATCGGGTGAGTATTTTATCACCCACCCCCTGGGCGTGGCTTTGATCCTGGCGGAGCTGGGGCTCGACCTCACTACGATCATCGCCGGGCTGCTGCATGACGTGGTCGAAGATACGGAAGTAAGCCTGGAGGAGATCAGGGATACTTTCGGTGAAGAGATCGCCTCCCTCGTGGACGGTGTAACCAAGTTAAGCCGGCTTGATTTTGCTTCCCGGGAGGAGCAGCAGGCCGAGACCCTGCGGAAAATGTTTATCGCCATGGCCGAGGATATCCGCGTGGTCTTGATCAAGCTGGCCGATCGGACGCACAACCTGCGCACCTTGCGCTTTCTCAACACCCATAAACAGCAGGAGATCGCCCGGGAAACGATGGAGATTTATGCCCCGCTGGCGCACCGCCTCGGCATCTACAAGATCAAGTGGGAGCTTGAAGACAATGCCTTCCGCTACCTGAAGCCGGAGGCCTATTACCGGCTTGCCGACAAGCTGGCCAAGAAGAGGCGGGAGCGGGAGCAGTTTATCAACCGGCTCATGGGCATACTTCATGAAAAGCTGGACGCCGTCGGGCTGAACGCCGAAATCAGGGGCCGGCCGAAGCATCTTTACAGTATTTACCACAAAATGAAAGCGCAGGACAAAGATTTCAACGAAATTTACGATCTTACCGCCATCCGCGTCATTGTCGATTCGGTGAAAGACTGTTACGGCGCCCTCGGAACGGTCCATGCTCTCTGGAAGCCCATTCCGGGGCGGTTCAAGGACTACATTGCCATGCCCAAGCCGAACATGTACCAGTCGCTGCATACGACCGTGGTGGTGGCCGAGAATGAACTGGTGGAGGTGCAGATCCGGACCTGGGAGATGCACCGCACCGCCGAATACGGTATCGCCGCGCACTGGCGCTACAAGGAGAAAATCACCGACGAGGGCGAGTTTGACAAGAAACTGGCCTGGCTGCGCCAGCTGCTCGAATGGCAGAAGGATTACCGCGATGCCCGTGAATTTATCGAAAACCTGAAGATGGATCTCTTCGCCGACGAAGTATTTGTCTTTACGCCGCGCGGCGACGTCATCGATCTCCCGGCGGGCTCTATCCCCATTGATTTTGCCTACAAGATCCACACCGACATCGGGAACCGCTGCACCGGGTCGCGGGTGAACGGCCGGCTGGTGCCGCTTGATTATGTTCTGAAGACAGGGGATATGGTGGAGATCATCACCGCCAAGCACGGAACTCCCAGCCGCGACTGGCTTAACATGGTTAAGAGCGCCCAGGCCAAAAACAAGATCCGCAGCTGGTTTAAGCGTGAACGGCGCGATGAAAATATTGAGAAGGGCCGCGAGCTGCTGG
>JAAZHP010000103.1 GCA_012510625.1 Bacillota bacterium | reverse complement strand
GCTGCCCGCACCGCCCCCAAAGCCATAGGCGCGGACTTTATTGAAATCAAAATATTGACTGGGGCAGATATTAAAAAGCTGGCCGGCGAAATGGAGAAATACGGCCGGGAAAAGGGCAAGCGCAATTATGACCGCGACGGCGATAACGTGCGCCGTTCCAGCGCCGTATTGCTGCTCTCCCTCTCTGGTTCCGAACCCTTGTGGGCAGACTGCGGCGCCTGCGGTTTCAAATCGTGCCGCGAGATGAAAGAGGCAATGGCCGAAGGCTCCGATTTTGCCGGCCCGGTATGCAGCTGGCGCATTCTCGATCTGGGCATTGCACTCGGATCGGCAGTCAAGACGGCTTCTCTCTTCAACGCAGACAACCGGATCATGTTCCGCATCGGAGTAGCCGCCCGTAAAATGGGGCTCATTGAAGGAGAGATGGTCATCGGTGTTCCCATCTCCGCCACCGGAAAGAATATCTACTTCGATCGCCAGTAACTGAAAATCAGAGGCCGGAAAATCGTAGGGGCGGGGTTCCATCCCCGCCCGAAACCGGGGTTCCATCCCCCCCGCAAAATGAGACAAAAGAGGACGTTCCGAATGTCCCGCATGTGATGGAGTTTTAGATGCCTTTTGCTCTAAACGCGGTATCTATACTGTTTTCCGTTACGAATTTGGGGGCTCATGAGCCGCCCCTACATCTGTAATAAGCAAAGTATTTTTTAACGCCTGGCCCCGACTTATTCGCAGGGGTCAGCATGAAAGTGGGACAAACAGGTACGTCCCCTGTGTCCCACATTGTCTCACGTCTATTTTAGCTTCTCCTTGGCCAGGGCCCTTCCGATGAGCAGGCGCTGGATTTGGGCCGTCCCCTCGTAAATCTGGAACACCTTCGCGTCACGCATCAACTTCTCCGCCGGGTAATCCTTGACATAGCCGTATCCGCCAAAGATCTGGGCGGCGTCCGTGGTCACGCGCATGACCATATCGCCGCAAAAAACTTTGGCCATGGCCGCCTCCTTGGAGTTGTCGAGGCCCCGCTCCGCCTTCCAGGCGGCCTGCCAGGCCAGCAGCCTGCCGGCCGCAATATCCCTGGCCATATCCGCCAGCATGAACATGACCGCCTGGTGCATGAAGATGGGCATTCCGAACTGTTCCCGCTCCAGGGCATACTGCAGCGCATGCTCCATCGCGCTGCGCGCCACCCCAACAGCAGATGCAGCCACACCGGGGCGGGAGTGGTTGAAGGTCTGCATGATGATCCGGAAGCCCTCTCCTTCTTCCCCGATCCGGTCAGCCGCGGGGACCACCACTTCATCAAAAATAACATCCGTGGTATTGGCGGCGCGCTGACCCATCTTATCCTCTTTTTTCCCCACCGATACGCCCTCCGCTTCGCGGGGAACCACAAAGGCAGTAATGCCGCGATGCCCCTTTGACAGGTCCACCGTGGCAAAAACAATATAATAGTCGGCCACACCCCCGTTGGTGATAAAGGATTTGCTGCCGCTGATGACATACTCCCCGTTAAGGCGGCGCGCCGTGGTGGTCAGCGCCGCCACATCGGAGCCCGCCCCCGGTTCAGTTACACATAAGGCCATCAGCTTCTCCTCGCGGCAGGCTGCACCGAGATATTTCTCTTTCTGGGCTTCGCTGCCGTAATTGATTAACGGGATCGCCGCCAGGCTGTTGATGGCGATGCAGGAAGATATCCCGGCGCACCCCGCGGAGAGCTCCTCTGCAATCAGCAGCTGATCCAGGGCGCCAATGCCGCCTCCGCCGTATTTTTCCGGAACCGGGCCGTAGACCAGGCCGGCTTTGAAAGCCTTCTTTACGATCTCACGCGGATACTCTCCGCTGCGGTCGTACTGAGCCGCTGCCGGCACTATCTCTTTCTCCGCAAATTCGCGGGCCATCCTTTGAATGGCCTCCTGCTCGGGAGTCAACGAAAAATCAACCATGGCTACCTCCTGTTAAAAAATAATGGGCAGGCCGCTATTAAAGCCTCATCCCAATTATAACTTAAAAAAGAGGAAAGTGTCTGCCAATTTTTTATTTTCCGCCCCATAAACCGGAAAATTATGTCTTGCCCGGCCCTTGCCGGCCAATAAAAATAAAAAAGCAGGAAGCATT
>JAAZHP010000102.1 GCA_012510625.1 Bacillota bacterium | reverse complement strand
TCATCTTCAGCAAAAACAGCGCTCTCCAGCCGTTCTTCCGCTGCCTCTTCACCAATCAAGCCCAGTTCAACGTTGTAATCAAGAATTTTTTCCACTACCGCCGCCGAATCCATAATCGCCAGGTTGAGCGTCACCCCGGGGCAGCACTCCCGGAAGCGGGCCAGCAGCGGGGGCAGCAGGTAGATCCCCGGCACCGTGCTCGCCGCCATCCGGACCGTCCCGGCTAGCCTGCGAGTGCCCGGCGCCAGTTCAGCCAGCGCAGCTTCGTGAAGATTAAGCATCTTCTGGGCGTAATCCATAAATAAGATGCCTTCTGCGGTTAAAGCCAGCTCGCGGGGGTGCGAGCGATCAAAGAGGATCGCGTCCAGTTCTTCTTCCAGCGCCTTGATCCGCGCGCTCACACTGGGCTGGCTGATATACATCTGCTCAGCTGCCCGGGAAAAGCTTTTCAGCGCTGCTGCATTTAGAAATATTTTTAACTGCTGAAGGTCCATCTTGTGCCGCCTTTTTCTTTTATTATAACTTTTTCCTGGACAAAACGTCTACCGGATAGCCCCTCTTCCCCTTTACCTTTTCACCCCAAATGAACACACACCTTGAATTACCCATCTATCAAAGCCGCTATTAGTAATAGTAATCTTCATTGGGTTCTCCATTATTAATTGCTATTTGTCAGATAATTAGCCGGAGCTTACAATGAATGTAAATAAATCAAGACTAAAGGACTGATAAAATGCGCGAGAAAATGCCCATCATTGTTGCCGGGGCCGTAACCGGCCTCTGTGCTGTAATCCTGGTTTTGCTGGGGAACCCTGCGAATATGGGCTTCTGCATCGCCTGCTTTCTGCGCGATATCGCCGGAGGCCTGGGACTGCATCGTGCCGCCGTGGTCCAGTATTTGCGGCCGGAAATAGCCGGCCTTATCCTCGGCGCCTTCATAACATCGCTGTTCGCTAAAGAGTTCAAGGCTGGCGGAGGGGCCAGTCCGCTGCTGCGCTTCATACTGGGGATGCTCATGATGAGCGGCGCGCTGATCTTTCTCGGCTGCCCGCTGCGCATGATCCTGCGCCTGGCCGGCGGGGATTGGAACGCCCTGGTCGCCTTGCCGGGATACGTAGCCGGCGTCTGGATCGGAGTTTTCTTCCTGAAAAAAGGATACTCCCTTGGGCGAAGCCAGGAACAGCCCGCTGTAAACGGCTATGTGGCCCCCTTTATGGCTCTAGCCCTCCTGGTTCTCGCAATCGCTGCGCCTGCTTTTATCTTCTTTAGCACGGAAGGGCCGGGGGCAATGCACGCTCCCCTGGCGGCCGCCCTGGGAGCAGGACTCCTCGTGGGAATACTCGCCCAGCGTTCCCGCCTCTGCACCATGGGCGCCATCCGCGACCTGATCCTCTTTAAAGAAAGCCACCTCTTTCTCGGCGTCGCCTCTATCTTCATCGCAGCCTTAATCGGCAACCTGATCGCCGGCAAATTCATGCCCGGATTCACCGGTCAACCGGTTGCCCACAATGACGCCCTCTGGAACTTCCTGGGAATGAGCGTGGTCGGATGGGCCGCCGTCCTCGCTGGAGGCTGCCCGCTGCGGCAGCTCATTCTTGCAGGGGAAGGCCAGGGAGATGCCCTGTTTACCGTCCTGGGGATGATCACCGGGGCGGCGCTGATCCATAATTTTGGCCTGGCTGCAAGCGCACAGGGTGTCCCTGCTGCCGGAAAGTGGTCGCTGCTAATCTCCGCAGCACTCTTGATAATTATCGGCGCAGGCAATATATACCGTACCGCTGCCGGGCGGAATAATAAAACAGCCAGCGCCTGACGCCTGGCGCCTTGTTTATAAATCGGTTAAAATGGTGCAAAAACTAAAGGTGTTGTTGTAGTGGCCAATTACTGCTACCTGACTTTCCCGACAACCTATTTTGTTCTCCGCGCCGAGGTGGTGCTGCAGGAAACAAATCTGAGCTTTAAGCTGCTCCCGGTGCCCCGCAGCATCAGCTCCAGCTGCGGCACCGCCCTGCGCTGCTCCTGTGCCGACCTGGATGCGATTAAGAATGCCCTGCAGAAAGCGGCCGTGGAGATAGAAGGCTGCTTTGAACTTGCCGAGAAGGAGCGGCCCAACCGGCCGGTTAATCGAAGAAAGAAGATGGAATCATGAAAGGAAATAAACGCAATCTCTATTTTGACAATGCGGCAACCAGCTGGCCAAAGCCGGAACCGGTTTACGGCGCCGCTGAAATTTTCATGCGCCAGATGAGCGGAAACCCCGGGCGGACCGGTTCAACCCGGACCATCGAAGCCGATCGGCTGGTCTACCAAACCCGCGCCGCCCTGGCCCGCCTTTTTCACGCCCCCGATCCCTCCCGGATTGTCTTTGCCCTCAACGCCACAGATGCCTTGAATATGGCCATAAAAGGGATCATCGAGCCGGGAGATCACGTCCTTTTTACGGCCATGGAGCATAACTCGGTCCTGCGCCCCCTGGGCGGGCTTAAAAAAGCTGGGCTCATCAGCGCCACGATGATCCCCTGCTCTAAGGAGGGGGCTACCGACCTCGATTTCCTGGAAAAAGCCTTTAAGCCGCGCACCCGCCTGCTTATCGTCAATCACGCCTCCAATGTCTGCGGCACAATCGCCCCCATTGACGAGCTGATCGCCATCGCCCACCGGCGCGGCGCTTTTGTCCTTGTGGACGCCGCGCAGAGCGCCGGCGTGCTCCCTATCGATGTTCAGGCATCGCAGATTGATCTGCTGGCCTTTACCGGACACAAGGGGCTCCTGGGACCGGCGGGAACCGGAGGTCTCTATGTCCGTCCCGGTTTAGATCTGAAGCCGTGGCGGGAAGGCGGCACCGGCAGTTTCTCGGAAATGGATCTCCAGCCCGAATCCATGCCCGAGCGCCTCGAAGCGGGAACTTTAAACAGCCCCGGCCTGGCCGGACTGCTTGAAGGAGTTAAGTTTATAGAGGAGATGGGCCTGGATCAAATCCGGAACCGGGAAATGGAGCTCTACGCATACCTGCGAGATAAACTCTCCCGGATTCCCGGAATAGAGCTGTACAGTCCGGAGGATCCCTCACGCTGCGCCGCGGTTCTTTCCCTGGTCATGAAAGATATTGACTGCGGAGAGCTGGGATACATTTTGGAAAGCGCCTACGGGATCCTCTGCCGGACGGGTCTGCACTGCGCCCCCATGGCGCACCGGGCTTTAGGAACCTTCCCCGAGGGAACAGTTCGCTTAAGCCCCGGCTACTTTACCCGGAAGGAAGATATCGATTACCTTTACGGCGCCCTGGAAGAGATCGCCGCTCTGAAAAGCTGAAAAACAGCATGCCCAGATCATGTATTAAAATTTTTTGAGGAGTGATAAAAAATGAAAATAATTGATAACCGCGGTCTAAACTGCCCCGAACCGGTTCTCCGGACAAAGAAAGCGTTCTCTGAAAATCCGGAAGGGGTAATCTCTATTGTCGATAACGAAGCCGCCCGTGAAAACGTAATCCGCATGGCTAAAAGAGAGGGGTTTTTTGTGCGCTGGGAAGAGAAAGAGGAAGCCTACCATATTTATATTACTCGCGGCACAGAGGTGCCGGTTGAGAAGACGGCGTCAACTCCCTCTGCAACTTGCTGTAATGCATCCGGCGGCTGCACCTCCAATGACCAGGTAATCCTCATCGCCGCCGAGCAGTTTGGGCAAGGCAGCGAGGAGCTGGGCCGGCTGCTCATGCGCAACTATCTCTACACCCTGACTAGCCGTTCAGACTTTCCCAAAACCATTATCTTTATTAACGGCGGGGTTAAGCTGTGCACAAAAGGTTCACCGGTAATCGAAGAGCTGCGGGAACTGCAAAATAAAGAGGTGGAGATACTCGCTTGCGGCACCTGCCTTGACTATTACAATTTAAAAGAGGAGCTTTCAGCAGGAACGATTTCCAACATGTATGAAATCGCCGATCGGCTCATGGCGGCATCACGGGTCCTCTCGCTGTAGCGGTCCGGCCGGCGGCAGCCTGGCAGGGCGCCGCCGGCAGAGGCCGGCTATGGAAGCGTGAACAGCAGATCGAGCTTGCCTGTTAAAAGGAGATAGATTCCCAGAAACATATTTAAGGCAGTAAAAAACAGGCCAATACCGTTCAAGAAAATTCCGGCCCTGGCCAGATCGCGGCGGGAAGAGGGTAAACCGG
>JAAZHP010000101.1 GCA_012510625.1 Bacillota bacterium | reverse complement strand
GCACAGGCAGGTACTGGGCCACAGTTACGATAAAAGTAGCCGTAAACGCAATGAGGTCCCAAAAGGATAGCTCCCCTGTTAGCATTCCAACTTTTATTTGTCTTCCGGCCTTTTTTATTCTCAGCTTGAGGGAAAATTACTGTGTACATGGCGATAACCTGGTTTGAGGAAGTGAAAGGCGCTTGCACGAACTTGAATAGCCGGGATTAGAAAAGTTTAGTAAAATATTGTAGGGGCGGCCCTTGTGGCCGCCCGCATCCTATTTATTGCCATCTGGAAGGAAAAGTCCGCATTAAAACTCGCCGTTTTTATATGATGATAAACAGGGTTGGAGATCCTTCGCCTTGCTCAGGATGACATGTAAGGCGCCCGGAATAACATAAAAGGTCCTCATGAGGACAGGAGGTGCAGGGTTCCATACCCCGTAGTTATTAACCTAAGCGACTTTGGGATCGGCCCCAAACCGGGCATGCACAAGGCCTGCCCCTACAAAAATTTGGCAGGCGGGATGAATAAAACGGGAAAAACTGGGACGTTCATTTTTCCCACTTCGAGAACGCAAAATGGGACAACAGGGACGTACCTTTTTGTCCCATTTTAATCACCTCAAGCTTAATCAACGCTAATATTCAGGTAGGATAAATAGGTTGACATATTGTATCATAAGGACACATCATGACATGGAGATACATGGTTCGCCGCCCCCGAAAACATTAATCCAAATGAATTTTGGGACTGCCCCTTACAAAACAACAGGATATTTATTGCTTGCAGCGGACTCGGGCGCTTAAAGAGATGAAGCTTTTACTCCCACCTGAAAAACCGCAGGGATAAAAAGAAGCAGACCAGCATAACTCCAGCCAGGACCAGGAGGCTGGAGTAGACCGATGAGATGCTCTCTCCGAGCCATACCGCCTTCATGGCCTTTACCACGTGGGTTACCGGCAAGAAACGGGCGATATTCTGCATCAGCTCGGGCATCAGCTCAATGGGGATAGTCGCTCCGGTCAAAAATAGCATGGGAAAGAAAACCAGGTTGGCGATAGCCGTAGCCGCCCTCATGTTGGGAGCAAAGCCGGCAATTAAAAAGCCCATGGAGAAGACGCTTAACATGGAAAGGAGAAAAACGGCGATTACCGGCAGCAAGCTGCCCATGAAGCGCATGTTGAAGACTATTGTGCCTGTAAGAAAGAGCAAGAGCATGCCTGCGATAGTCATCAGCAGGTTTACACTAACCTGCGAGATGATCACGTAGGCCGGGCTCAGCGGGGTTGCCTGAAACCTTTTCAGGATTTTCTTCTCCCGGTATTCGCATACCTCCAGCGGCAGGCTCATCAGCCCGGTTACGGAAACAATAATCCCCGCATAAGCGGGCACCGACACATCCACGGAACCGTAACCGCCGAATATCAGCTCAGGCTCGTTGCCGTAGATGCCGCCGAAGAGCAGGAGCATGAGCGACGGAAAAACGAGCAGGAAAAACATGCTTAGAAAATTGCGGGTAAAGAGCTTGAACTCCAGTATGGCAAGCTTGATTAGTCCAGATTTCATCCTATCCCCTCCCGCCGCCATTTGCCGCATCGCCATCTTTAGCCGGGTCATATCCCGACAGGTTCAGGAAGACAGCTTCCAGGTCCGGCGGCTTCACCGCCAGGTTGGTGTAAGCGATCCGGTTATCGTTAAGATATTGCAGCACAGCCGCCACACATTCATCGCCATGGCCGCAGACCTTGATGGTATCCCGGATACGCGCGATCGAAACTACACCGGTCAGCCCTTCAATATCCCCGATATTATGCAAAGAAGCGGAGAATGATATCTCCGTTTTAAGGTTGAAGCTGTTCACCACCTCATTGATGGTGCCCATGCTGATTATCCGCCCGCGGTTCATGATGGCGACCCGATCACAGACCGCCTCCACTTCATCCATGTAATGGGATACAAGAACAATGGTCAGGCCGCGCTCCTTTAACTGCAAAAGCAAGTCCCACATCTGGCGGCGGGCATGGGGATCCAGGCCGGTGGTCAATTCGTCTAGAAAAACCACCCGGGGATTGGGGATAAGCGCCAGCACGATAGAAAGCTTCTGCCTCTGCCCGCCTGATAGGTTGGCCACGTAAGCCCTTTTTTTATCGGTCAAATTCATGATTTCAAGCAGCTCGCCGTAGGGCACGGGATCCCGGTATAGGGAAGAGAAAAGGTCGCAGAGCTCCCATACCCGGACCCGGTCCTGGTAGGCGGTATCCTGCAGCTGAACGCCCATTACCCCGTATAGTTTTTGCCTCTCTTTCCAGGGATCCAGACCCATCACGCTTACTTTTCCGCGGTAAGCCCTGCGCAGTCCCTCTATGCATTCCACGGTGGAGGTCTTGCCGGCGCCGTTTGGACCGACAATGCCGAATATCTCCTGCTCCATTACATTAAAGGAGACGCCATCCACGGCAATCAGTTCTCCGTATTTCACGGTGAGCGAGTCGACCGCAATCATGTTCATTTTCAAACAATCTCCTTATTCCGCATTATGAAAATTATAGCATGTTGATGCAACAATGGAAACTAACGTGCCGAATCTCCGTGATCTGGCTTTAGGAGTTCAGCTGATGTATGATTAATAATAACTTTAGTTGATGAGTGCAGGAGCAATCTCCATGGTCATAAGGCTCTTTGGACGCGATTTCAGACTGCTGCGACGGTTGATGAGCAAAAAAAACCGGGTCTACCTGGTGGAAAACAAGGATGGGCGTTTTGCGCTGAAGCTCTACCGGGCCCCGCATCATCGCCGCTCCGCCGCGGAGTACCGGGTCCTTCGAGATGCTTTTCAGAAAGGGGTAGCCGTGCCGCAGGCGGTTGCCTTTATTGAAAAGAAGGCCCTGCTGATG
>JAAZHP010000100.1 GCA_012510625.1 Bacillota bacterium | reverse complement strand
GGCCGGGCATGCCCGGCCCGAGCCTGCACCGGTTATTGCAACCAACTCTCGCGTTTACTGCAAGCATGTTTTCTCTATATATACGTATAATTTTGGCCGACACTTGTTGCCATCCCGACTCTTTATTGTAATCCCGATTCCCTTATTACCACCCTAACTCCCTTATTGTCATCCTGAGGGCGAAGCCCGAAGGATCTCTTGTTGTTACTGATGTTAATTGCCGTCAGCCTGTTTTAGAGATCCTTCGCTGCGCTCAAGATGACATGCATGTGAACACAGTTCCCCCACCGCCCTTTCGGCAGGAATAACCTTTTCGTTTGTAAAATAATAAGATATCAAAAAGTGCAGCATATTATCATTACTGAATATTCATATTAGGGCGAAAGATATGAACCAGAACAACAACCAAATAGAATCCCGCCTTTGGAGCGCCGCCGATGAGCTGCGGGCCAACTCCATTTGGTTGACTTTATAGAAGATATAGACTAGGTTACAGGGAGGTTAACATGAAGGTTTTATTTAAGAAATATCTTCAAGGCCTTGCCGGGGTGGCCAAGCATGGAGATGCGCGTGAGGAGAGTTTTTACAGTGTTTTAGCCAACACCCTTGTGCAATTTGCCGAAAAGGCCGGATTGGCAGATGTGCATGTAACAACGCTGCCCAAAAGTACTGATGCCGGTAATCCGGATTTTCGCGTTTGGAACGGTAGCGACAGGATTACCGGATATATTGAAGCAAAAAACCCTGTTGAAGAAAACCTGGATTACATAGAGAACTCAGAGCAGATGCAGCGGTATCGAACTACTTTTCCCAACCTGATCTTGACGAATTTTTACGAGTTTCGGCTTTATCGCAATGGTGAATGCGTTGATAAGGTACTTCTTGCCCGGCCCGTTATACAAACCCTCTTGTACGAAATTCCACCACTTGAACAGCCTGAACAGTTAGTAGCTTTGCTTGGACGCTTTTTTTCATTTTCCTTACCCAGGCTGTTCACAGCAGAAACACTGGCTGTTGAGCTGGCCAAGCGGACCCGTTTCTTGCGTGAAGAGGTCATTGTGCAACAGCTAGCTGAAGAGAAAGATGCTCCCGGGGCTTTAACCGGATTTTACGAAGCGTTTAAACAATATCTGATTGGAGATCTTACCGAAGAGAACTTTGCCGACCTCTATGCCCAGACGATCACTTATGGTCTTTTTGCCGCCAAAACACGTGCCGGTGAGAAATTCAATCGGCGCACTGCCTTTGACAGCATTCCACATACCATCGGGGTGTTGCGTGATCTTTTTAGATTCATCTCTCTTGGTGACTTGCCGGCTCAACTGGAGTGGATCGTGGACGATATCTCCAATGTCTTGTCTGTGGCTGATGTGTCTGGGATCCTTAGTAAATACTATAGGGAGGGCAAAGGCAGTGACCCTATAGTACATTTTTACGAAACTTTCCTGGCAGTATATGACCCCGAAGAACGGGAACGCCGGGGGGTTTATTACACGCCGGAGCCAGTTGTTTCTTATATCGTGCGTTCCTTGCACGAACTGCTCAAAACCGAGTTTAGCCTGGCTGACGGCCTTGCATCTGAAGGTGTAACGCTGCTGGATCCGGCAGCTGGAACTATGACATTTCTTGCTCGTGCTGCCCGGGAGGCTATCTGCGAATTTGAAAGCAAATATGGCAGCGGGGCCAGAGAGGATTTCATCAGGCGCCACATTCTGCAAAACTTTTATGCCTTTGAGTTAATGATGGCTCCTTATGCCATTGGTCACTTGAAGATGAGTTTTTTACTGGAGGAACTGGGTCATTGTTTGACTGATGAAGAGCGTGTCAGCTTCTATTTAACAAATACGCTTGATATGGAGGAGCTTGATCAAAGTCGCTTGCCGGGGCTATCCTCCCTTGCTGACGAATCGCGGCTTGCTGGCGAAGTGAAGAAAAAGACACCCATCCTGGTTCTTTTGGGCAATCCGCCGTACTCCGGGCATTCAGCTAACAGGGGGAAATGGATACTTGAGAAGATTGAGGATTACAAAAAAGTTGACGGGAAGCCGCTGGGCGAAAGAAATCCCAAATGGCTGCAGGACGATTATGTGAAGTTTTTGCGCTTTGCCCAATACAAAATAGAAGAGGCAGGCCGGGGGATAGTTGGCATGATTACCAACCACAGCTACCTGGACAACCCGACCTTTCGCGGCATGCGGCAGAGCTTAATGCAAGCGTTTGATAGAATATATCTGCTTGATCTGCATGGCAGTTCGCTTAAAAAAGAGGTATGTCCTGACGGAAGCAGGGATGAAAATGTTTTTGATATACGCCAGGGCGTGGCAATTGCATTTTTCATCAAACTTGGCAATGGGAATGAAGGCACGCTGGTCCGCCACGCGGACGTCTGGGGCTCCCGGGAAGAGAAATATGATCTACTGGACAGAAGTGACATCTATTCAACCCATTGGAATGACTTATTGCCCGAGCTGCCGTTTTATCTATTTAAACCAATAGAACAGCATTGCGCCGCACTTTATAACACATTCATTTCTGTTACAGACATCTTTCCAATAAATAGCATAGGCATAATTTCAGCTCGCGACAACTTGACAATAAAATGGTCGCCCCATGAAGTGTGGACTACGGTATCATTATTCTCGAAAATGGATGAAGAGCTTGCGCGCCAGGCTTATAACCTGGGCAGGGATGCGCAAGATTGGAAAGTAAGCTTAGCCCAAAAAGATCTGCTCGACTCAGGGCCCTCTCGTGACTATATTGTCCCCGTGCTTTACCGGCCCTTCGATTATCGATTTACATATTACACGGGCAGGTCACGAGGGTTTCACTGTAGACCACGTTCTGAGGTTATGCAGCATATGCTGAAAGGTGACAATATAGCCCTGATGACATGTCGCCAATTGTCTGGCTTGCCCTGGGCGCATGCAATGGTTAGCGACAAGATTACGGATGATTGCATGGTTTCAAATCGTTCACGAGAACGGGGCTATCTCTTTCCTCTTTTTATATATCCCACCACCTCGCAGATAGACGTTTTTTCCAGGGATGAACCTGTGGAGAAAAGGCCAAATTTAAATAGCAATATTATTGAGATTCTATCATCGGCATATAATAATGAACCAAAACCGGAAGATGTCTTTTTCTATGTTTACGCGGTTCTTTATTCAATAAGCTATCGCACAAAATACGCCGAGTTTCTATATATGGACTTTCCGCGGATACCTTTTCCGAATGATCTTGAACTATTTGTCTTGATGGCTTCACTTGGCGAGCGACTTGCAAGCCTACACCTGTTGCGATCACCGGAGCTTGATCCACCGGAAGCGCGCTTTGAAGGTCAAGGAGACGGGAGCGTTGCCAATTCTAAAAGAGAAGGCTTCTATTATGATAGTGAAGCCCAGCGAGTACACATAAATAAAACTCAATATTTTGCTCCTGTGCCGCCCGATGTCTGGTCGTACCGGGTGGGCGGCTACCAGGTATGCGATAAATGGCTAAAAGACCGCAAGCATAGGAGACTTGATATCAACGAGGTTCGCACTTACTGCCGTATCGTGACTGCACTTAAAAAGACCATTGAGATTCAGCAGGAAATTGACGAACTTTATCTTGCTGTAGAAGATGATTTAATAACATGGCCAAACTGATTAAAGAAAGGCAAACATGTCCCTTATCTGCCACTTCACGATAGCTTGCACTGCTTTATAGAGCCTTTCTTTTTTGCAAGACAGCCTTTAAACCAAGGCAGCTTCCAATTATTACGATATCAACGGCAAGGCTTATGTTAAATTACGCCATTTACCAGAAATAGCATGAAAGATTTATACTTTACAGCAGTTGCAGAGTCATAAATTATTACGTATATTATATTGAATTTATGACATCAATAACATATAATATCAGCACGGGGGGTGGAAATTTGTTTAAATCCATTGGTGGAAAGTTCAGGGAGTTAAGAAATAATAGCGGATTAACCCAAAGCCAAATTGCTGACTTTTTAAAGGTTGATCAAAGCTACGTTTCAAAATGTGAGAAGGGAGAACGCCAATTTAGCATTGATATCCTTGAAAAAGCTGCGGCTCTTTTTGGGTGTCCCATTGAATATTTTACTAATGAAACGAGTGAACTAACGCCGATCCCAATAGCCTTGAGAGCAAGATCAGTTACTACCGGAGATTTGGAAACCATAGCGGCGGTGAATAAGATTGCTTTAAATTTGCGCTTCATGGAAGAGTTGCTGGAAGAGGATAAAAGATGAAAGAGAAAATAGAGTTAAATGCGGAAGCCGTTAGTTTACGAAAATATTTCGGTGAAGATGCAGATTCTCCAATAGACATTTTTACACTACTTCATAACAGCGAAGATTTGACGATTGTATTTTATCCTATGAGCGATAGAATTAGTGGAATCTGTGTCAGGGATAAAAATAACAAAATCATCGGTGTAAACTCCAATTCAACCTATGGAAGGCAGCGTTTTACGGCGGCTCATGAACTTTATCATTTGTTTTTCGATAAAGGCTTTAAAACCATTGTATGCCCAAAAAATTTTGGAAGGGATAAAGATCCACAAGAGAAAGAAGCGGATACGTTTGCATCTTATTTCCTGGCACCTTATGAGGCTTTAACACATTTTATACGCCATAGGCTGGGGAAGGGGAAATACGACCTTGAAATAAATGATGTCGTAAGAATAGAACAGAATTTCGGGTTAAGCAGGCAAGCAACATTGTGGAGACTAATTGGCGATGGCTATTTAACACGCAATAAGGCAGATACAATGAAAACAGGGATAATATCGTCTGCAATGAAGCTAGGTTTTGATATTAGATTATATTTACCCACCCCAGTTGAAAAACGTTATTTTACTTTTGGGAAATACATTAACTTGGTCAAAAAAATAAAGGATAGGGAGCTTATTTCAGCCGGCAAATATGAGGAATTATTATTAGACGGGTTCAGAAGCGATGTTGTCTATGGAATTAATGCGCAAGAGGAAGAGCAGTATGACTAGCAAGCTTTTTTTTGATACCGACTGCATTTCCTCTTTTTTATGGGTAAAACAAGAAAAAATTTTATTTCATCTTTACCCGGGAAGAATAATGTTGCCTGTGCAAGTTTACGTTGAACTTTGCAATCCCAGCGTCCCGCATTTAAAAAAAAAGATTAATCAGCTGCTCTCAAGTGGCATAATTTCTACAAAGGAAATATTGGTTGGTACGGAAGAATACCGCTTGTACTATGAGTTGGCGATCTCGCCTCCCAGGGGCAGAAAAATAATCGGTAAGGCTGAGGCTGCCGCTATTGCCCTGGCAAAATCGCACAAAGGAATTCTGGCTAGTAATAATTTGAAAGATGTAGCTGAGTATGTAAGAAAATATAATCTAAAACATGTAACTACAGCAGTTATTCTAGTAGCTGCACTAGATGCGGGGCTTATAGATGAGACAGCCGGTAATCAGATATGGCACGACATGTTAGACAAAAAGAGAATGCTACCGGCAAATTCGTTTACTGATTTTTTAAAAATGTTTAAAGAATAGGGTTATACATTGCAATAAAAGTTTAAAACGAGTATTTCCATTGACATCCACCACATCACCGGCAAGGAAGCCATTTGAATTCGTTGAAGCCGGGTAAAAATGACACTTAAGGGTTCGGGGCTGTCCCAGAATGACAGCCCTTTATGTTGCTTCTTTGAGTTAGATGTAAATTGCTATAAAAGGTTATAGTAACGGTTACAGTTGTAGGGGCCGGTCATGACCGGCCTGAACAGGCCGGTTGCT
>JAAZHP010000099.1 GCA_012510625.1 Bacillota bacterium | reverse complement strand
TCCTCTTCATCCAGGGCATGAGATAAAGCAGCCGTTATCTGTCTGAAGATGCTGCGGCTGTCGTCCTCATCAAGGATCGTAAAGTTGCTCCGGCGCCCAGCCAGCTCGGCGTGCCGGCGCAAGATCCGCGCCCCAATGCTGTGAAAAGTACCCGCCCAAATTCCTTCGGGCCAGGATCCGAGCAGATTGCCCAGGCGCTCTTTCATCTCTCCGGCAGCCTTGTTCGTGAAAGTCAGCAGAAGGATTTGCTGCGGCGGGATGCCGCACTTGATTAAGTGGGCGGCCCGGTAAACCAGGGCGCGTGTTTTCCCCGAACCGGGACCGGCCAGGCCCAGGATTACTTCATCATCAGAGGTGGCAAATCTGAACTGGGCGTCATTCAGCTCGCGCCGCAGCCGCTCCAGCCAGGCCGGGTCCGCCTCCTTGTATTGATTGAGCAATTGTCTACCTTCACCAGTTTCCAAAGTTCATCCTCCAGAGTTAATTCTTTCTTACATAAGTAAAACATACTCCCGCCCCAGACTCAAGACCCAGTTAGTTAATTTGGTGCCTGGCACCGAGTTAACTAATTGCTAAACGAAAAGGTGAGACAGTTGCAAATCCTGTCTCACCTTTGCCTGAACTCGCTGCGGTTACGCGATGTTAGTCCAGCTTAGAGAATTGATCTTTGCCCACGCCGCAAATCGGGCAGACCCAGTCATCGGGGAGCTCTTCAAAAGAGGTTCCCGGCGCTATCCCCGCTTCGCTGTCTCCTTCTGCCGGATCGTAGATATAGCCGCAAACATCGCATTCCCATTTCTCCATATTTTTTTCGGCTCCTTTCTAAGCAATTAATCCTATTCTGTTTTTACTGTCCGGGCCAGGGCACGGCCCCATTCGCGGCAGCTTTCGAGCTCCCCGGCATCGGGCACCCAAAGAATCTCCAGGCCTTCCCCGGCCAGGGTTAAGCCTGCCGCTTCAAGCTTCGCTTCAATTGCCTTTACCGCACCCCTGCTCCAGCCGTAAGAGCCGAAAGCGGCGCCGAGCCGGTTGACCGGCTTTAAACCGGCCAGGTCGTCCAGAAACGGCGAGAGCACGGAGAGGTAGCTGCGGTTGATCGTGGGAGAGCCGACTACCAGGAGGCGCGCCTCGAGCAGCTCGGTTAAGATGCTGTTTATGTCGCGGACAGAGATCTTGAACAGCCTGGCGTCAACATTTTCCGATGCAATCCCCTCAACAATGGCGCGGGCCATGGCGGCGGTGCTCCCCCACATGGTATCGTAAACCACGACCGCCTTGGGGAGCCATTCACCCGAAGCCCAGCGCCGGTAGGATTCAATAATTTGCCCTGGATTTTCCCGCCAGATCACCCCGTGACTGGGAGCGATCATGGAAATGGGGATGTTCAGGGCCTTAACTTCTTCCAGTTTTTTAAGGACAAGCCCGCTAAAGGGGTAGAGGATATTGGCATAGTAGCGGGCCGCCTCTTCCATGATGATCTTGTTTTCCACCTGGTCGTCAAAGCGGAATGCGCTTGCCAGGTGCTGGCCAAAAGCATCGTTGGGCATCAGCAGCGCCTCTTCCTTAACATAGGTAAACATGCTGTCCGGCCAGTGCAGCATGGGCGCCTCGATAAAGCTCAAGGTGCGCTTCCCCAGCGAAAGCTCGCCGCCGGTCTTCACCACCCGGTAATCCCATTCCCCGTAGAAATGCTTCAACAGGCCCGCTTTACCCCTGGCGCTGCAGTATATCTTGGCCCCGGGGGCCAGCTTCATCAGCTCGGGAAGCGCCCCGGAATGATCTATCTCCACATGGTTGATGACGATGTAATCGATCCGCGACGGATCGATAATCTTCCTGATTCGCTCCAGCATCTCACCGGCAAAGGGAGGGTAGACTGTATCTACCAGGGTTATCTTCTCGTCGACGATGAGGTAGCTGTTGTAGGTTGTGCCGCGGTGGGTGCCAAAAGTAGGCCCGTGGAAATAGCGCATATCCCAATCCACCGCTCCAACCCAGTAGATGCCATCCTTCAAAAGAACCGGATCCAACGAAATACCTCCTTTTGTTAGCACACCTATTGATGCCCGGAGCAGCCCCTTGTTGTCATCCGGAGGGATTGTGTGGATACAGCCCTCTTTGGAGTTCCTTCGCTTTGCTCAGGATGACATTCCTTCGCTGCGCACAGGATGACATACGAGGGGTGGCCGGAGAGGATTATTTTTACCTGAACCAGTACGTTAACCAGTTTTGTTAACCAAACACTATCAGCTGCAGCAGCAGCTGCTGCTATCGCCTTTTGCTTCAGCCAGGCGCCTGTTCACATCTTCCCAGTTTACCAGGTTCCACCAGGCCTCGATAAAGGCCGCCCGCTTGTTCTGGTACTGCAGGTAGTAGGCATGCTCCCAGACATCAATAACCAGTAGCGGCACCGCCCCCCACTGGGTTAAATCCTGGTGCTTCTCGGCTGTAAGTATCTCCAGCTTGTTGAAGGCGGGAACCAGGCAGAGCAGCGCCCAGCCGGAGCCTTCCACCGCCGCGGCGGCGGCAGAGAACTGCTTTTTGAATTGATCAAAGCCGCCGAAATCCCGCTCGATCAACTTCGCCACGGGGCCGGTGGCCGCACCGCCTCCGCCCGGCTTCATGTTTGTCCAGAAGATGGAGTGAAGGATATGACCGGAGCCGTGAAAAGCCAGCTCCCTTTCCCAGTGCTTGACCAGGGCAAAATCCCCTTTTTCCCGGGCTTCTGCCAGCTTCAATTCGGCATTATTCAGCCCATCCACATATGCCTTGTGGTGGGCGCCATGATGCAAGCGGAGAGTTCTCTCTTCGTAATGAGGTTCCAGGGCAGCGTAATCATAGGGCAAAGATGGAAGCTCATGTTTCAATATGATCGCCTCCTGTCGAGTTGATGGTTTTCAAAGCAACCCTACTATACCATATTGTAGACCAGAAAGATACAGAATTATAAAAGGATTCACCCCTCCTTTGGCGAAATTGATCTCCACGGAAAGGAAGGAGTGGAATAAAATGAGGGACAACTACACTGCCGTCCTGGAGCAGGCTCGCCGGGAATTTGCAGCCAAAAACAGCATGGAGATGGCCCGCTTCAGCGGGGCAGCCCTGACCCTCTATCCGCCGGCTTCCTGGCGCGAGTTCACCCTGCCCTACCTGGGTCGAATATACCGGATCAGCTGGCCTGCCGGCGAAGTCCTCTCCTACAGCACGGGCAAAGAAGCCCCCACCGCCACCGCCATTATCCTGATTCACTACCTTACCAGGGCTGCGGGAAAACCGCCCGCCGGAAAATGGATCCCCTTCCGCCACCTCTGGGGCGGTGATGCCTTCAACACCGCTTTCCAGAAAAGCTGCCCGGCCCCGCTGGAGAAATTCTTCGGGAAAAAAAGCTCTCTTTTTGCGCGACTGGTTCAAGAGCGGCTCCATGCCCGACCCGCCAGGGAGGCGTCCTCTTTTATCGTCATGGCGCTGCCGCGTCTCCCTTTGCTGCTGCGCCTGGCGGAGGGTGACGGGGAGATCCCGCCGCGAGCGACAATCCTCTTCGACGAAACGGCCAACGATTACCTGGTCACGGAGGACCTGGCGGTGCTGGGGCAGCAGCTAACCGCCCGCCTGCTCCGCTGGGGCCGGGAGGAAAATCGCTAGCCGCTCTCTTCGGCCTGTTCAAAGAGGAGGCTGCCAAATGCTGGCCAGAGTGTTCTCCTGCACGGTGCTAGGAATACAAGGGATTCCCCTGGAAGTGGAAGTGGATATTCACAGGGGAATGCCCCACTTTGACATCATCGGGCTGCCCGATCCCTCGGTTAAAGAAGCCCGGGAGAGGGTCCGCGCCGCTCTGCGCAACAGCGGCTTCGAATTTCCCTACGAAAGGGTTACCGTCAACCTGGCCCCGGCCGACCTGAAAAAAGAGGGTCCGGGCTTTGACCTGGCCATCGCCATCGGGCTGCTCGCCGCCTCGCGCCAGATTCCCTATAACGAAGAGCTGAGAAAAGCCGTTCTGGTGGGCGAACTGTCGCTGGACGGGGCCCTGCGCCCCGTTCCCGGCACCCTGGCCATGGCCGCAGCCATCGCCGGCTCCGGCAGGCTTAGCGGCAGCACATTTTATCTTCCGGCAGCAAACGGCGCCGAGGCGGCGCTGATCAAAGAGCTGCAGGTAAAAGGAGTGCATACGCTCAAGGAGGCGGCCGGGCACTTCTGCGGCTTTCACACCATTCCCACGATAGAATCCCAACTGGATGAACTGATACGGCAGGATCAGGCCCCGGGGCCCGATTTCAGCGAAGTAAAGGGGCAGGAAACAGCCAAACGGGCGCTGGAAGTAGCCGCCGCCGGAGGGCACAACATCCTTCTATACGGGCCGCCGGGCAGTGGGAAAACGATGCTCGCCCGCCGCCTGCCGGGCATCCTGCCTGCGCCGGGCTTCGAGGAAATTCTCGAGATAACGCGCATTCACAGCGTTGCCGGCCGGCTGCCGCCGGACCGCCCCCTGGTGACGCGCCGTCCCTTCCGCAGCCCCCACCACGGCGCTTCCGCCGCCGGCATAATCGGCGGGGGCAAAGTGCCCCGTCCGGGTGAAGTAAGCCTGGCTCACCGCGGCGTCCTTTTCTTCGACGAGCTGCCGGAATACAGCCGCGACATCCTCGAGGCCCTGCGCCAGCCGCTGGAAGACAGGGTGGTCACCGTGACGCGGGTGGCGGCAACCCTCACCTACCCCGCCGATTTCATGTTCGTGGCCTCTGCCAATCCCTGCCCCTGCGGCTTCCTGAACGACCCTTTTCACATGTGCCGCTGCAGCCCCGCCGCGGTACAGCGCTACCGCTCCCGCCTCTCGGGCCCCCTGCTCGACCGCATCGATATCCAGGTGGAGGTGCCCCGGATCGACTACGAGAAGCTCCAGGAAGGGCACAGCGG
>JAAZHP010000098.1 GCA_012510625.1 Bacillota bacterium | reverse complement strand
ATCTCTCGCTGCTGGCTCTTGATATCGGTCCCGGTGATGAAGTGATTACCACGCCCTTTACCTTTTTTGCTACTGCCGGAGCCGTGGCCCGGGCCGGGGCCAGGCCTGTTTTTGCCGATATCGATGCTACTACCTGGAACCTGGATCCGGCGCAGGTTGAAGCTAAAATAACACCGCGGACCAGGGCAATTTTACCGGTTCACCTCTACGGATGCCCGGCAGAGATGGCTTCGCTGATGACGCTGGCGGAAAAATATAACCTTAAAGTAATTGAAGATGCGGCCCAGGCCATCGGGGCCGTTTATCAAGGAAAGAAGGTCGGTTCTCTTAGTGATGCGGCCTGCCTTAGCTTCTTTCCGACAAAGAACCTGGGCGCCTTTGGCGACGCGGGGATGGTGGTGACGGACAATCCTGATTTGGCGGATAGGTTGAGATTGCTGCGGGTACACGGGGCCAGGCCAAAATATTACCATCAATTGCTCGGTGTCAACAGCAGGCTGGACGAGCTCCAGGCGGCGGTGCTGAGGCTGAAGCTAGAGAGCCTGCCGCAGTGGAACGCCCGCCGTCGCTCCATTGCCGCTCTTTACAGCGAGCTATTAAAAGAACCTGCCGAAGAAGGTTCGCTCAGGCTGCCGGCAGTGCCGGACGGGGTGGAGCATGTTTTCCACCAGTATACCGTCCAGACAGCCGAAAGAGATAGACTGCAGGCCTGGTTGAAGGAGCGCGGCATCGGAACGACTATCTACTATCCACAGCCGCTGCATCTGCAGAAGGTGTTTGCTTCGTATGGTCACAAGGAAGGAGACTTCCCGGTGGCCGAAAAGGCAGCCCGTGAAGTTCTCTCCTTGCCCATGTTCCCCGAGCTTACCGACGATGAAGTAAAAACTGTCGCCAAAGCCATTATAGAATTCTTTAAACAACAGTAGAAAGCTGGTAGAGCCTGTGGCAAAAACGACTTATACTACAACGGTTAACCGGGTTAAACAGCGTCTTATTCAGAAAATCAAGGCGCGGGAAGCGCGCGTCTGCGTGGTAGGTCTCGGCTACGTGGGACTGCCCTTTGCGGTTGAAAAGGCCAAGGTGGGCTTCAACGTTACCGGAATAGACCAGAATGCCAGGCGGGTGCAGCAGGTTAATGCCGGAGAAAGTTATGTCACCGATGTGCCGGGCAGTGAGCTGCAGCGCCTGGTTAAAAAAAGCCTGATTAAAGCGGTTGCCGATTTCACCCCGGTAACCGCTGCCGATGTTATTGTTATCTGTGTACCCACGCCTCTGACGCAGAACCAGGTTCCCGATCTGCAATATGTAATCAATGTTACAGAAGAAATTGCCAAGCACCTGCGGCCTGGTCAGCTAATTTCTCTTGAATCGACAACTTACCCGGGCACCACTGAAGAGGTCTTGCTGCCGCTTCTGCAGAGTTCAGGCTTAAAAATTGATGAAGATTATTTCCTGTGCCACTCGCCCGAGAGAGTTGACCCGGGGAATAAACGATACACGACCAAGAATACCAACAAGGTCGTCGGCGGTGTCGGACCGCATTCACTCGAGGTGGCTCAAACGTTTTATGAGCAGACGATTGAACATGTTGTCCCGGTCTCCAGCGCCAGGGCCGCCGAAATGGTCAAGGTCTTTGAGAATACCTTTCGCGCCGTGAATATCGCCCTCGTCAACGAACTGGCCATATTGTGCGACAAGATGAATTTAAATGTGTGGGAGGTGCTCGATGCCGCCTTCACCAAGCCCTTTGGCATCCTGCCCTTTTATCCAGGCCCAGGCGTGGGGGGGCACTGTATTCCCATTGATCCTCACTATCTGGAGTGGAAGGCCCGCGAATACGGCTTTACCACCCGCTTTATCGGGCTGGCCGGGGAGATCAACCGGCGCATGCCTGAATTCGTCAGAGAGAAAATTCATCGCACCCTGAATGAGGCCGGGAAAGCGGTTTCACTGTCTAGAATACTTTTCATCGGCATGGCTTACAAGAAAGATCTTGGAGACTGCCGTGAATCGCCGGCGATTAAAATTGCCGAAATGCTGCTGGAAGATAAGGCCGAGCTGCTCTACCATGATCCCCATGTGGATGAGATAGAGCTCAAAGGGCGGCTTTACCGGTCTGTGCCGCTGGAAGAAGATCTTTTGAAAGGTGTAGACCTGGTGGTCATCACCACAGATCATTCGTCTATTGATTACCGCATGCTGGTCCGCAGCGCCCCCGTCATTCTCGATACGCGAAATGCGACCAGGGGGATAGCAGGACAGGAAGGCAAGGTTGTCCTGCTTTAAAAGAGCAGTAACAGCGAGAGGTTGAAATAGAGATGAAGCAAAATCCCTCCATCCTGGTTATAGGAGCCGGAAAGTGGGGACAAAATCACCTGCGAGTTTTTTATTTTCTGGGAGCGCTTGCCGCTGTAGCCGAGGCTAATGAAGCGCTTCACGATGAAATCAAGAACAGATATCCGGGGATCAAGATCTACCGCAGTCACCTTGATGCCCTTGCCGACCCGGGCATCGATGGGGCCGTGGTGGCTACGCCGGCGCCGACGCATTTTGAAATTTCCCGGGCTGTTCTGGAGGCGGGCAAGGATCTTCTGGTGGAAAAACCGATGACTCTTTCCGTTGAAGAGGCGGCGGCGCTTAATTCCATCGCCGGCAGCAAAAACCGCATTATTATGGCCGGTCACCTGCTGCTCTTTAAATCGGCTGTCCGGAAGATAATTGAATCTATCCGCGCAGGATTGATCGGCGAGCTCTACTATATCTCCATGCGCCGGGCCAAGCTGGGGAAGGTCAGGCGGGAGGAAAATGTTCTCTGGAGCTTTGCTCCGCACGATATCGCCGTCTTGCTAAAACTGGTTAACTCCCCGGTCAAGAGTGTCACCGCTGCCGGGAAAGCAGCGCTGCAGCCGCAGATTGCCGACGATGTTCATCTGCATCTTGTTTTCGAAAATGACGTGCAGGCCCACATTCATCTTTCCTGGCTATGGCCGGAAGATGAGCGGAAGACAGTGATTGTCGGCTCGCAGGGGATGCTGACCTACGATGAGCATGAAAATAAAATCTGGCACCATCAAAAAGGGGTTAACCAAGATCTCTCCGTTTACAATAAGGGTCGCAGCGAAATTATCTTTACCGACCGCGATGCCCTTGAAGAAGAGGCCCGCCATTTCTTGGAATGCATTAAAGAACGCACCGAGCCGCTGGCAAACGGCCGCCACGGGCAGGAGGTTATCGAGGTGCTGGTTAAGGCTGATCGGTTTCGCTCTCAAAGTGAACTGGACAAAGAATATTTTGTGCATGAATCGGCGTATGTTGATCCGCCGGTACAGATCGGGAAGGGGACACGGATCTGGCATTTCAGCCACGTCATGTCCGGCGTTGTCATAGGCGAGCGCTGCAATATCGGGCAGAATGTCTTTATCGCAAAGGATGTCAAGATCGGCAACAATGTCAAGATCCAAAACAATGTCAGCGTATACGAAGGTGTCATCCTCGAGGACGATGTCTTCTGCGGGCCGAGCATGGTCTTTACCAACATTAAAACCCCCCGCAGCGCCTATCCCCGCAATACGGCGGACGACTACATTCCCACGGTGGTCAAGAAGGGGGCCAGCATTGGGGCCAATGCCACCATTGTCTGCGGCATCACCGTCGGCCGCTATGCCCTGGTCGGCGCCGGCGCGGTGGTGACCAGGGATGTTCCGGATCATGCGGTGGTTTACGGCAACCCGGCTGAAATCAGGGGCTGGGCATGCAGGTGTGGTGCTGTAATTGAATCAGAAGAAACGGAAGTGCTAAATTGCCCAGAGTGTGGCACTAAACTTATAATTACTGTTAATAAGTAGTATATTGAGCATTATCCCATGTTATTTTCTATACGGGTCCAAAGATGAGATACGGAAAATTTAGTAAGATCTCTAATAGACATGAAATAAAATCTAAGAGGGTACGTCACAATGAGGTTGGTTTCAGAAGAATTAACAAATCAAGAGTTATTTTACGGTAGCTATGTCGGTTAAGGATTTGGCCGTACGTTTGTTACCAAAAGGTCGTTTTGTTCGGGGTGTATTGGCACTCAGTACTGCTACCGCTATCGGACAGGCTATCGCTATCTTGACTTCGCCGGTTATTACCAGACTTTATTCTCCCGAAGACTTTGGCGTTCTGGCAGTCTATTCTTCTTACCTGGGCATTATCATTGTAATTGCCAGTCTTCGTTACGAGCTGGCTATCCCTCTGCCGCGCAGCGACGGCAGCGCAGCCAACGTTCTTGCTCTTTCTCTGGTCAACCTAGCGGGAGTTACCGCACTCACTGGACTGGTGGTAGCCTTATTCGGTAAACGGATTGTTGTTTGGAGTAATACACCCCAGTTGATCTCTTATATCTGGTTGTTGCCTCTGGGTGTACTTCTGGGAGGGGCTTATCAGGCATTTAATTATTGGGCCATACGAAAGCGGGCTTTTACTCGCTTGGCACGAACTAAGATTCAACAAGGTGCCGGTTCGGCTGTTATCAAGATTGCTTTGGGATTGGCACAATTTGGAACAATTGGCTTGCTCCTGGGCAACATCGTGGGGCAGGCTGCGGGTTTGGTGAGCCTTCTTTTTGGTGCTTTACGGGAGGATGTTGTTGCTCTTAAACGTATACGTCGTACCAGGATCCGTTGGACTGCCCGGCGGTACCGTGATTTCCCTTTATATTCTACCTGGTCAGCAGTAGCCAACACTGCCGGTTCGCGATTACCGCTGATATTGTTTTCAGCAATGTTTTCTCCTGTAATAGCCGGCTATTATATGCTGGCTGATAAAATTATTCATATGCCGATGCAATTGATTGGTCATTCCATTGGTCAAGTTTTTCATTCTAGCGCAGCAGAAGCACGACGTGAT
>JAAZHP010000097.1 GCA_012510625.1 Bacillota bacterium | reverse complement strand
GTGGAGCATACGGCAATAAGGTGGATCCTTCCCGCGGCGAAAAATTAATCCACCTGGCTTACGACCTGGGCATCCGCTTCTTTGATACGGCCGACCGGTACGGATCTGAAGAGATCCTGGGCAAGGCGGTCAAACCCTTCCGCCGGGAGGTTTCCATCGCCACCAAGGTGGGGGTGGATTCTCAGGGCAAGATGAACCTGTCAAAAAACCATGTCCTGAGCGCCTGTGATGCCAGCCTGAAGAGAATGAACACGGACTACCTGGATCTGTATCAAGTTCACTATGATGATCCCGGCGCCCCGGTTTCCCAGGTAGTTGAAGTCCTGGAACAGCTGAAAAAGCAGGGGAAAATCCGTCAATACGGCGTGGGGCATTTGCCCCTTGATAAGACCCGGCAATACATGGAATATGGCCGCCCCCTCTCGGTGCTGGCGGAGATGAGCCCTGTCGCCCTGAACAGGTATCAAGAGCTGCAACCCCTCCAGGAGCGCTGCGGTTTTGGGATTATTGCCTTCAGCGTGACGGGAAGGGGCCTGCTGACAGGAAAAATTGGGCCGAATTGCCGGTTTGCTCCCGGGGACATTCGCAGCAAAGACCCATTGTTTATGCGGCACAAGCTTGCTTCGGGCCTGCGGGTTATGGAAAAACTCGCCCGGCTGGGCAAGAATTACTCCGCCTCTCCCGCCCAGGTGGCCATCGCCTGGGTTCTCAACCGGCCGGGGGTGAAGGTAGCTCTCACCGGGCCCACCGATCCCGCCCACCTCAAGGAAAACTGTGGAGCCATGCAGCTGAACCTGGACCCTGCAGATCTGGAGGAAATCAGTGCATTCATCCGAAGCGAAAACAGGGCGCTGCAGGCCCAAATCCTGCAGGATATTCAGGAGATAACAAGAGAACCGCTGAAACGCGATCCGGCAGAGGCGGCAAACGATCTGCTTTATGCCCTGGAACATGGAGTAGAGTACAACTTGCTTCCGCATGAAACTGCCGTCCGGCTGTTTGTCAGGGTGATGAAGTATCAAAAGTCCCCGGAGAGCAGGGGAGAACTGTTGGAATGCCAGAGAGAAATCCGCACCCTCCTCCAGGCCGCCCTGCGGGAGCTTCTATCAAATTAGGCATGAATTTTCCAGTCAGCCAACACTTAATCTGCCTTGATGCAGATGAAGTATCCTTTGTGTCCCTCTTCGGTTCTTTTCCAGGTCATGGGTTACAAATATGAGGATCTTGGTCTCATCAAGATAGTTATAAATAATATCCAATACCAGCCGGCGATTTTTGCTGTCCAGGGACCCCGTGGGCTCGTCTGCCAAAATGACCCGGGGTTTATTGACAAGGGCCCGGGCGATGGCCACCCGCTGCCGCTCCCCGCCCGATAGGTGTTTTACTTTCTTTCTAAGATGACCGCTCAAGCCCACCTGGTCCAGGGCTTCTTCGATATACTCCCGGTGCTTCTTCTTGGGCACATCTGAATAGAGCAGGGGCACCTTCACATTGTCGTAGACAGTCTCGGATTCCAGCAAGGCATACTCCTGGAAGATATAACTGAACATCTTGTTGCGCATCAATGCCTCTTCTTTAGCGGAGTACTCTCGGGCATTTTTCCCGGCAATGAAGTAATGGCCCTGGTACCCCCGGTCCAGGAGGCCAATAATATTGAGCAAAGTTGATTTTCCGGCGCCCGACTCGCCGGTTATCATTACCTGGTCGCCCTCACGGAAGCTTACGCTGATCTCGGTCAAGGCCGGGGTCTTGTTACCGTCACTTTCGTAAATCCTGCTGACATTCTCCAGTAAGAGTTTCATGTCATATCTCCCCTCAGGTTATCGAACAGATTTGTTCTCTTCAATGCCCTGGCAATATAAATTGGAATGCTGATTGCGATTATAAGCAACGGCGCCAGTGTTACCGGCCCAATGAAGGATTCGTAGTCATAGGCACGAATGACTCCGATGATATGTATAATCGCCAGGGTAATCCCGATGATGGCGCCAAAGAATACACAGAATCTTAGCAAAACATCTCCAAACCGGGCTCCACTCTGGATATGAATGGTCAGGTCTCGTTTCATCCTTTGGAGCATGCCCTGGAATATCACCAGGAAGGATAGAATTCCGGTCAATGCCAGGGCAGCCACCAGGGGCAACAGGTAGGAACTAATAAAAAAGCCATAGCCATAGTTGCCCTTATATAAATAATCCTTGAAGGAAATACCCTCCACATGGTTTTTAATATAACCGGTAAAATCATCAATGCGCTTGCTGTCCTCAGCCAGGATCCACGTATTTCCAATTATTTCAAAAAAACGTTCGGGATTTCTTTCCGCCATATAATGGATTATCTCAACCATGGCCTCGCCCTGGTAAACGACAAAGATGCTCTCCGGGGACGGAAATGGATCAAAACTTAAATAGGATTCAAACTGAAATCTTTCTGCAAAAGACAATATTGGCTTTATCTTGTGCTCAACACCCAATATTTCAATATATTCCAGGTCGCAGGTATCGTACGCATACACAGTAATTCCCTCTCGATTCACAATACCGGGGTTGATCAAAGAGCCGTCGCCAAAAACTAAAGCGACAGGCCGCCCATACGAACTGGACAATGACTGGGACTCTCGCGTAGAAACGGCATTCTTTGCGTATATCCTGGAAATATACTCAAGGTCCTCCCTGTCGTATGAAAGATCGAACCGGGTGTATACAGGTTCAAAGGTTTCTAATACTTTGGCCTCCATCAACCTTTGGTGTTGCAGGTCTACATAAATAGATACGGCAATCATCACTATAACCGTGGAGAATACTACAAGAAAGGCGATGCAAGCCCCGAAGAATATTTTATGTTTCCAAATGTCCTGCAGCCCCAGAAGAAAATTAGCGTACATAATAGTCACCTCGCCTGCTGGTGCGGACCATCACAAAAACGAAATAAAAGGCCAGGAAGTACATCAACGAGGTTAACAAAACATGCACGGCAAGAAACGTCATCAGCGAGAAGTCAGTCATCATGAAAAAAAATATTGTCCTCTGTTGAAAAAAACTGAATAACAATACCGGGATCATGCCCAGCAGATTGAGGAGGATAAATTTCACCCCAAGATTGCCGGCCATTTTTTTCAGGGTTCCGCCATGCAGGAAGTGGATGGAGATCGTTTTGCGATCGTTATAGAAATGCCAGAAAGCAGCCAGGCCGAAAAACACATAAATCAAGAGCCCGCCCGTCATAATGCCGTCATAGAAGCCCTTTGCGCTGAACAACGACTTTAATAGGCCAACATATTCCGGAGTCTGCCTGCGGTATCCCGAGTCTCGCAGGCGCTTAATAATTCTGTTTGCAACCTCCTCATCGCCGTAGTCAAGGTAAACATATTCTCCGAGCGTGTCGAGGGAGGCCAGGTTGACAACTTCCTTCACCTGCCTGTCATAATTAAAACTGCTGCGGAGATCCGTGCAATAGAGGAGTTCGCTGATATTGTCGCTGGTGTACTCCTGCCTGGGGGCATAGGTAACCAGGATGCCCGCTTTCGTCTTGTTAACGTAGTCGTCATAAGAAAAATAGCGAGTCATTCCCATTAACCGACCGGGAATGGTATTCTCAAAAGCCTTGGTCATATTGGGATCATAGACCCCAATGGTTTCACTGTTTTCATCTCTGCTGATGATCAAGACTCCGGTATCTTCATCAACGTCAACGATGTCGTCGAAGGAAACCCGCTGTCCCGGATACCTTTTCATTATCACGTAATTTAAGCCCATGTTAAAAGGAAAGGCATTGGGAGCCCGGTTTATTACCGATGCTTGGACATAAGACAACATCATCACTGCACTTAACGCAATAAGGATGCTGATTAAGTTTATCAGCAGTTGCCGGGTGCTGAATTTCATGCTTTCACCTCTCGCTCACATCTTTTTTTGTGTGGGAGCAAGGGGTCATCATACGCTACTATAGAGCTTGTTTGGTGATTATTATCATCCGGACCTGTCGAGGTTACTTGTTTGGATTGCGGGTCTCTGAGAGAAACCTTATACGTAATC
>JAAZHP010000096.1 GCA_012510625.1 Bacillota bacterium | reverse complement strand
TTAATTAAGCAGCGTAAGCGAGATTGTCGTTGGCGTTTATAGCCGTTCCATGTTTTTACCGGGCCATGGTCCCGGGCCTGCAATTCCTGCTTCCACAACCCCCGTCGAATCCTTACGCCCCCATGCTTTGAAGTTTTTGACTCATTTATATTATAACCGATGCAGCCGGAGAAATAAACCTTTTTTAGTTCGAAATTCTGAAGAATATTCCACTTTCTTGAATTCCTACAGGCCCTGCATCTTGTCTTTCAGGTTCCGCTCCACCTCGCGGCGCTGTTCGCGTTCGGCAATCGCCCGCCGCTTGTCGTAAAGCCGCTTCCCCCGGGCCAGGGCCAGCTCTACCTTAACCAGGCCCTTTTTGAAGTAAATTTTCACCGGAATGAGAGTATAGCCTTTTTCTTTCACCTTGCCGGCAAGGCGGGCGATCTCCGCCTTATGCATCAACAGTTTCCTGGTGCGCAGCGGGTCGTGATTGAAACGGTTGCCCTGGTCATAGGGGCTGATATGCATGTTGTAAAGAAAAAGCTCGCCTCCCTCCACCCGGGCAAAACTATCTTTTAAATTCACCCTGGAGTCGCGGAGAGATTTTACCTCAGTTCCGGTCAGCACGATACCGGCCTCGTAAGTCTCATCAATATGGTAATCGTGATAAGCCTTGCGGTTGCGGCTGATTAATTTCTCCATGTGATCAGTTCCTTCTTAAGATAAATAAACCCTATTGCTGAAACCGCTCGATCGAATAGGGTTCACCTGGGTACAGTCCTTGCAGCGCTATAATAACACCCGCTCTGCCATGCGTCAAGAAAATACTGGTCAGTTATACGGAAACTTCGTTTAGGACTGCCTGTTATGGAGATCCTTCGATTCGCTCAGGATACACCGAAAAATATAGAGATAGAATGACAAAAAGAATAATAACGTTGACATAATAATGGGACAAAAAGGTACGTCCCTAGTGTCCCACTTTGCTTTGCGGGATGGCGGGGAGCGGTTGGCTTGACCGTGCTCTCTCCTAAAGATATAATCAAGGCAAAGGGGAGTAACTGGCAGGCTATGCCTGTCGGATGGATCAACAATCCGGTAGCGATACCTGGTCCATCTCTTGCTAATCAGCAAGCAGCCAGACCTTTGACATGATTCCATGTTGAAGGTTTTTTCTTATTTTAAAGGGGTTAAAATTTTACAGAAAGGGGTTAGCCTTTTGAAAACCGGATGGTACACACTTCGTGCATCAGATTTGGCTGAAGCTCTAGATTCTGATTGCAGCCGGGGTTTAACCCGGGAGCAGGTGGAGCAGAAGCAAAGGCAATACGGCTTGAACGAACTTCAGGAGCAAAAAGGGATTACCGTATGGGAAATGTTTCTCGGCCAGTTTAAGGAATTCCTGGTTATACTGCTGATGGCCGCAGCGGCGATCTCGCTGATCATCCGCGAAACGACCGACGCCATCGTTATTTTAGCCGTAGTACTACTGAATGCCGTGCTGGGGGTAATCCAGGAATACAAGGCTGAAAAATCCCTGGCCGCACTAAAAACATTGAGCGCGCCCACCGCCAAGGTGATCCGGGAAGGCGCCGTTTTTGAAATTCCGGCCCGTGAGCTGGTTCCCGGGGACCTGGTAGTGCTGGAGGCGGGAGACTACATACCGGCTGACGCCCGTCTTGTAGAGGCGGCCAACCTCGCCGTCGACGAGTCAGCCTTAACCGGCGAATCGGTCCCCGTGGAGAAAGACGCCGCCTTTATCTCCTCGGAGACGCTGCCGCTGGCCGATCGGAAAAACATGGTCCACATGGGGACGATAGCCACGGGAGGGCGGGGCTGCGCCCTGGTCACCGGCACCGGGATGAATACGGAAATCGGCCATATTGCCGGGATGATCCAGGCCGCCCCGCTGGAGAAGACACCACTCCAGAAAAAACTGGATCGCTTCGGCCGGCTGCTGGGCCTCCTCGCTATTTTCCTCTGCGCCCTCATCTTTATTCTGGGCGTGCTGCGCGGGATTGATATTTTACCCATGTTTCTTACATCTGTCAGCCTGGCCGTAGCCAGCATTCCCGAGGGGCTGCCGGCAATTATCACCATTGTTCTGGCACTTGGCGTTCAGCGCATGGCCCGGCAGCAAGCCATTATCCGCAAGCTTCCGGCGGTGGAAACCCTGGGGGCGGCAACGGTGATCTGCTCGGATAAGACGGGAACGCTGACCCAGAATGAAATGACCGTCCGGCGTGTCGATTACGGCGTAACTCCCATCAGGGTTACCGGAGAGGGCTATAAAAGCAAGGGAAAATTTTTATCTGGAGATGAAGTCATTGATCCCCGCCAGGATCGCCATCTCCTCCTTCTTCTGGCCATCGGCCTGCTGAATAATGACGCCTGTATCGTCGAAGAGGAGGGGCAGTTCAGGGTAATCGGCGACCCTACCGAGGGTGCGCTCATCTCTGCCGCCGAAAAAGGCGGCCTGGAGAGCAGCGAGCTGGCGGCTGCGCTGCCCCGGATCCATGAGTATCCCTT
>JAAZHP010000008.1 GCA_012510625.1 Bacillota bacterium | reverse complement strand
GAAGCGCGCTCAAACATTGACTTTTGGCAGTGAGCATGTTAAAATTAGCAGCGCGAGGTGGGTGTAGCTCAGCCGGTTAGAGCGCCAGGTTGTGGCCCTGGAGGTCGTGGGTTCGAATCCCATCACTCACCCCATATTTATCCCATTTTTATCCGATTATTATGCGCTGGGGTGTGGCCAAGCGGCAAGGCACGGGACTTTGGATCCCGGATCGTAGGTTCGAATCCTACCGCCCCAGCCATCGTTTTATCATCAGGTGGCTGTCCCAAAAGGGCAGTCCTTTTATTATGGGAATAAGGCCTGGAGCCAGCGGAAAAAGATATCCCAGACCTGCTCCCGGTGGCAAGTGAAGCGGTGATCGGCATTCTCTACCAGGGCCAGTTCCTTGGGCTCGCCGGCAGCCTCATAAAGCAGCTGCGCATCGGAAACCGGCACCAGCTCGTCAGCGGCGCCGTGAATGAGCAGCAGGGGGCGCGGCACAATCCGCGCGGCGCAGGCCGGCAGGTCGTAATGCTGCAAATCCTGGAAAAGGCACTTCTGCACATAGATCAATCCGGTGCCGTCGTTGAGGGCGATCCTTTCACCGGGCGGCCCGCTGAGTCTGATCTCCTTCCCCGCAAAGCCGCTGAATAGCGGCAGCGGCCGGGCTACGGCGGCCCAGGTGCAGACGGCGTCAATCTGGCGGTCGGCGGCTGCGTAAGCCAGAACGGTGGCCCCGCCGAAGCTGCGCCCGTTGAGGATGATCCTCCGGTAGCCCTTCGCGTAGGCCCAGTCGACCACGGCACCGAGATCTTCCACCTGCCGCGAAAGGGTGATTTCCTCCCAGGCCCCCTCGCTCTCGCCGCAGCCGGTGAAGTCGAAGAGCAGGGTGGCAAAACCGCGGCCGGCCAGCTGATCGGCCATGTCCAGGGCACCGCCGCCGCCCTCCTTGCTCCCGGTGAAGCCGTGGCAGACGATGACCAGCGGCGGCATAAGGGCGCCCTTTCCGGAAACTGCGCCTCCCGCCGGCGCCGCTCCGTCCCCCTTCCCCGCCGCTTCCGCCTCCCGCAGAAGCGCCGCCAGCTTCACCCCGCGCGGGTTTACTATTACTTCTTTCCGCCAGCCCATTACCTCCATCACTCCCCCCACGAAGTCTTCTTAAAGATTAATTTACCATGATAAGTTCAAAACCCTACCGTTATTATCTCACCCCACCTGGAAGAGCTTGACAAATTCCCGGAGACTTATTATGCTATTCTAAAATGTGCGAATATTTGCCTCTAAGGGTGGGGCCATATGAAAAAAATTGCATTTTCTTTGCTTCTGGCAGTTCTGCTGCTGACTTCAGCTTCATGCAGCGTTTCGCGCCAGGAGAGCTTTCATCCCGTTATTGCTCCCGGCTCATACGCAATCACGGTATCTAATACTGAAGACATATATTACCTAAATCTAAAAATGTTTGACCACAAGAAAAATTCCAAAAGATCGTCCACCGATACAGTTAACAGGGTTTATATTGGCTCACCGGACGAGGGAAGAGTAATAAAAGCGGATGAAATAGAAATTTACCCCAAAGACAGAATTAAATTAGCGGACTTTGATGCCTTTGAAGTGGACTTCATATTGACGTTAATAACCAATCACATATGTCAAATTAAAGATGCCCATATTGAGCTGGAGTATGTTAACGGAGAATCAGAGCAGTTTTACATGGGCGACATTGCCTTTATTTATTGCGATACAGCCAGTGAAGGAAAGCATGTCAAGGAACGGAGTGCTACGCCGGTCTGCAATGAGTACATGGAACTCCAGGCCATGATTATCGAATTAGAGGCCACGGAGGAGGCAAGGTTAACCCAGTTTAATTTTAATTTGCCCAAGTATGGAATCAATGCTGATGAAGTAAAAGTTTTTCATGATAATGATTCGTTTAACAAAATAAAGAAATTGCAAGAAGAAGGCAAACTGGATTCCCTCTTTCCGGGGATCTATAAAATGGATATGGTTGAAGATGTCAGCTATAATTTCAACAACAATACCTACTTGCACAAAGGCATGAATATGATCGTCATTCCTTTTACCTTCAAAAAAGGCGAAAGGTATTCCCCCATCAAGATCTTGGGGGGCTACTTTGAATATGAGGTTGATGGCCAGCTCTATCGCCGCAACCTGTTGTCGATTCCCTACGTCCTTGTGTCTTCCTACATGCAAGAGAAAATCATGGAGTGGATCAATTATGAAGGAAAACGTCATAATTGATTTTAACAAGGTAACCAAGATGTATGGCCGAAAGCCGGGCCTCATCGAGGGCACATTTGGAATTCAACAGGGCCAGATAACGGCTTTTGTGGGGAAGAACGGAGCGGGCAAGACCACCACCATTAAGCTGATGATGGGTTTTCTTGTGCCTGATAAGGGGCAAATATTGATCAAAGGAAAGCCGCTGCCGAGAAATCCGAACAACGATGATATCGGCTACCTGCCCGAGATTGTGAAGTTCCCCGGCTTATATACGCCTAAAAAGTTATTCCGCGTTTTAGCCGGCATGCGGAGAGTACCCGGCCCCGGTTACTTGGACAATATTAATAAAATGGCAGAAATACTTGATATTAAGGGAAGCTTAAATTCCCGCCTTGGCACCTTCTCTAAAGGTATGCTGCAAAAGGTGGCCATTTTGCAGGCTTTTATCCATAATCCCAATATTGTTATTTTGGATGAACCGACAAGCGGTCTGGATCCCATAGCCCGAAATAATCTGTTTTATATCTTGAAAGCGCAGCAAAAGCAAGGCAAAACGATTATTGTGAGTTCGCATAACCTGGACGAATTGGAACCATTGGCTGATTTCTACGTATTCTTTGACAACTCCTTTGTGTTAAAAGCGATATCAAAAGCAGAAATAGATCGTTTATCTAAAACCTGCGTCAAAATAAAGGAACTGGACAGCCTGCAACTGGAAAAACTGAGGGCATCGCTCGGCGGCAAAAACCTGGTCATTGAAAATGACAGAATCCTGCTGGAGCGCCAGGTTCCGATAAATCATCTTTTATCATGCCTAAGCCAGAATAACGTTGAAATAATATCCGTCGAGCAAAGCGGGGCCTCGGTTAAGGATTATTATTTCCAATTAATCAACCAGGAGGATAGGCTGGCCTCGTTATCATGATTATGATTATTATGAGGAGGCTTTTTGCATGAGACTGGCATGGGTAGTTTATGATGCATTGTACAAGTTGCTCTCCAAAAGCGTGCTCATATTTATTTTCATTTTCCTCGCTGTGCTATGCTTTTTCGCCCTGGCCATGTCGGGATACCTGGATCTTTCACCGCCTGAACGAGATCTCTACAGCGCAAGCATCTCTGAAACGTATTGGAATAGTACGTTTGTGCTGACCCAAACACTGTTGACCTTTTTTATAATGATCCTTGCCGGCCTTTCCATGCACGGCCTCTTTAAAAATGATTCCGAACAGATATATCTAACCGGAGGGGTGCACCGGCTGCTCTACATGGGGGGCAGGGTCATGGGAATATTCCTGTTGATTATCTTGCTGCACCTCCTTATGCTCTTAAGCAGCAGCGCGGTCTATGCAGCAAGCGCCATGGGCAACATGGAAGCGCCGCTGGAGGAGGTGTTTGCAAAGCTTCTTTTCAACAGCATTTTTGTCAGCTCGATGGTCATGTTTCTTACCGCCCTGACCAGGCACCTGGTCATAGGCTTCAGCCCCATATTTCTCTATTACTTATGGGTGGCACACAACTCCCACAGATCATCGGAGACCATGGTTCGATGGCTTAACCGCCTCCTGCCCATATTTACCTTCAGCGACAAGCCGCTGCCCGGCGCTTCGCCAAACTTGCCTTTCCTCAACCTAACCCTCCCGTACGGATATGTGTATGTTTCAGTTTATTTACTTGCCCTGCTCTTTTTGGCCTTTTTCCTCTATACACGCAGCGAATACAAGTAGGCGCCATGGACGGCCCCAGCTCTTGCAAAATCACACAAACGATTGGCTGTTTTGGCCCCTAATTACTTACTCTCAATGGGGATTTCACGTCAGCCCCAGCAGGCGGGCGGTTTGGGCCACCAGGAAGCAGATAACTATCCCGGCCAGCGTGGGGATGAGGAAGGCGGCGGCGGTCCACTTGAGGCTGCGCGTCTCCCGGTAGATGGTCAGCAGCGTCGTGCCGCAGGGAAAGTGGTTCAGCGAAAAAAGCATCACGCAGACGGCGGTAAGCCAGCTCCAGCCGTGATCCAGCAGCAGCCCTTGCAGCTGCTCCAGGGAGTTCAGCTCCAGCAGCGCGCCGCTCGAGAGGTAGCTCATGATGACGATGGGAATGACGATCTCGTTGGCGGGGAAGCCCAGCAGGAAAGCCAGCACAATATAGCCGTCCATGCCCAGCAGCGAGCCGACGGGCTGCAAAAGGCGGACTCCCCATTGGAGAAGGGTGAAATCGCCAACCACGGTATGGGCCAGCAGCCAGATGAGCAGGCCGGCCGGCGCGGCCACGATGGCGGCGCGGCTGAGTACGAAAAGGGTGCGGTCAACAAAGGAGCGCGCCAGGATCCGCCCCAGCTGCGGCTTGCGGTAGGGAGGCAGCTCCAGGGCAAAGGTGGAAGGAAGCCCTTTGAGCACGGTTTGAGAGAGTATCTTCGAGACTGCCAGGGTGACGGCCGCCGCGAGCACGATTGCCGCCAGGATGGCCGCCGCGGCGATAAAGGAGCCGGAAAGAGCGCCGGCGCCGGCGCCGCCGATGAAGATTGACGCCAGGACAATGAGGGTGGGGAAGCGGCCGTTGCAGGGGGCAAAGTTGTTGGTAAGCATGGCGATGAGCCTTTCGCGCGGCGAATCGATGATTCGGCAGGCGATCACCCCGGCGGCATTGCAGCCGAAGCCCATGCACATGGTCAGCGCCTGCTTGCCGTGGGCGCCGGCTTTCCGGAAGAAGCTGTCGAGGTTGAAGGCGACCCGCGGCAGGTAGCCCAGGTCTTCGAGATAGGTAAAAAG
>JAAZHP010000007.1 GCA_012510625.1 Bacillota bacterium | reverse complement strand
TGTAGGGGCGGCTCATGAGCCGCCCAAAAACGTACCGGAAAGCAACACAAATACCTGGTTTAAAGCAAAATACCTTTAGTGTTATCCTGAGCTTTTTTTGTGTCATCCTGAGCGCAGCGAAGGATCTCTTCACCGCTGCCTCTTCCAACCAATCCTTCGGGTGTAAAATTGTAGGGGCGGGCCTTGTGCCCGCCCAAACCTGTACCATCAAGCAGTAAATTTCGCGCAAAGCTGTAGGGGCGGCTCATGAGCCGCCCGAGGGCGTACAGGAAAACAATAAAAATACCGCGTGCAAGCAGAAGGTTTCGCTTACACGCCTCCTTGCTTTTTCCCTTTTATTCTGCTACACTATTGTCCGTAAAGGACAAAACCTTTACAGAGGGGCTATGCTTGATAAGCTAAACCGGATTAATCTTTTGTATGATATTTATAGCTCCCTGCTGACCACGCGCCAGCAGGAGGTGCTGCAGCTCTATTTCAGCGACAACCTTTCCATGGGGGAGATTGCCGCCGAATACGGGATCAGCAGGCAGGCGGTTCACGACCTGATCCAGAGGGCCTTGAAAGCCATCGAGAGCTTTGAAGAGAAGCTGGGCCTCTATGATCTATTCTGTTTTCAGCAGAGGCTGCTGCAGGAAGCAGCCCGCATCCTGGAGCAGCCGCCGGGCCCTGCAGATCTGCAGCGGCTGAAGGAGATTATCAGTGAACTGCGGCGGAAAAATGAACAGTAAACATTAGGAGAGAGCCATGTTCGCAAACCTGGCCGAAAAATTACAGAATACGCTGCGCAAGCTGCGGGGAAAGGGCAAGTTAAGCGAGAAAGATGTTGACCTGGCCTTGCGGGAGATCCGCCTGGCCCTGCTGGAGGCCGATGTAAACTTTAAGGTGGTCAAAGACTTCGTCGCCGGCGTCAGGGAGAGGGCCATCGGCGAAGAAGTCCGGCAGAGCCTTACACCGGGGCAGCAGGTTGTGAAAATTGTGCACGACGAGTTGACCGCCCTGATGGGGCGCCAGCAGAGCAAGATCAATACAGCAGGCTCGCCGGGCGTGGTCATGCTGGCCGGCCTGCAAGGGTCCGGGAAAACCACCACGGCGGTGAAACTGGCCCTGAACTTGAAGCGCAGCGGGAGCAGCCCGCTCCTGGTGGCGGCGGATACCTATCGCCCCGGGGCGCCCGAGCAGCTGCAGGTGCTCGCCGATTCGGCGGGGCTTCCCTGCTTCAGAATGGAGGGCGCCGCCCCGGTGAAGATTTGCCGGGAGGCGCTGCGCTTTGCCGAAAGGGAGGGGCACAATCCGGTGATCCTGGATACCGCCGGCAGGCTTCATCTCGACGCCGCGATGATGGATGAGCTGAAAGAGATCAAGGCGCAGTTGAAGCCGGCGGAGCTGCTCCTGGTAGTCGATGCCATGACCGGCCAGGATGCAGTGAATGCCGCCGCCAGTTTTCACGAGGCGCTCGGCCTGACTGGGGTTATCCTGACCAAGCTGGACGGTGATACCCGTGGGGGAGCGGCTCTTTCGGTGCGCGCGGTGACTGGCTGCCCGATCAAATTTGCCGGGGTGGGAGAGAAGCTCGATGCCCTGGAACCCTTTCATCCCGAAAGGATGGCTTCGCGGATACTGGGGATGGGCGATGTTCTTACCCTTATCGAGAAGGCCGAAGCCGGTTTTGATCAGCAGAAGGCGCGGGAACTGGAAAAGAAGCTTCGCCGCCAGGAGTTTACCCTGGATGATTTCCGGGAGCAGCTGCAGCAGATGCGCAAAATCGGTTCTCTTGAGGAGATTATGGCCATGCTGCCGTCAGCGCAGCTGCCGAAAGAGATGCGCAATCTATCAGTTGATGAGAAGCAGTTCAAGCGCATCGAGGCGGTGATTACATCGATGACGCCGGAGGAGCGCCGGCGGCCGTCCATCATCAACAGCAGCCGGCGGCGCCGCATCGCCAGTGGCAGCGGGACCACGGTTCAGGACGTCAACAGGCTGCTGGCGCAGTTTGCGCAGATGCAGAAGCTGTTTAAGCAGATGGGCTCCCTGGAGAAGAAAGGGCTTAAACGTTTCAAGAAAGGTAAGAGAAAAGGGGGCTTCCCTTTTTTCTAGGGCCAACTTTACATTTACAGTTATGTTATGTTTAAAGCAGCGGAGGTGATAGAATGGCAGTGCGCATCAGGCTGAAGAGAATGGGCGCGAAGAAAAAACCTTTTTACCGGATCGTGGTGGCCGATTCCCGCTTTCCCCGGGACGGCAGGTTTATCGAAGAGATCGGTTATTACAACCCCACCACGAAGCCTTCAACATTTAAAATAGACCGGGAAAAGGCGGAGTTGTGGCTTTCACGGGGCGCCAGGCCTTCAGATACGGTCAAGCTGATCTTTGAAAAAGCCGGTTTTTCCAAATAGCTCGTTGTAACGAAAGCTCATCTTTATCAGCACTTTCCGTCTACCGTAGTGTAGACAATATTTAGGAATTCCGAGGTGGGGCTGTTATGAAACAGCTGCTGGAGCATATTGCACGCGCACTGGTTGACGAACCCGACCAGGTGGAAGTGCACCTGGTGGAAGGCGAGAGGGTAAATACCCTGGAGCTGCGGGTTGCGCCTGAGGATATAGGAAAGGTAATCGGCAGGCAGGGCCGGATCGTGAAAGCTATCCGCGCAGTGGTCAACGCGGCGGCGGCGAAGGAAAATAAACGGGTGCTGGTGGAAGTGGTGCCGTGAAAAACGGGGCAGGCACAGGCAAGCCCGGTGTGGCCGTGGGCCGGGTCCTGGCGCCGCACGGAACGGCGGGCCTGTTAAAGGTGCTTCCCACCACTGATTTTCCGGAGCGCTGCTACGACCTGAAAGAGGTTGCCTGTGAACTGCGCGGCGCCGTACGGCGCTTTGCGGTGGAGGAAGCTTCTCTTTACGGCCGTTTCTGGCTGATCAAGTTTGCCGGCATCGACACGCGCGAAGAGGCGGCAGCCTTGCGCGGCGCCTGGATCTTGATCCGCCCCGAAGAGAGGGTAGTTCTGCCTGCCGGCAGTTATTATTACGACCAGTTGATCGGTTTAAAGGTGTATAATACTGCCGGGGAGTGCCTGGGGCAGGTTATAAATATTATCCCGGGCGCGGCCCATGACTTTTATCTCATCAAGCGGGAGCTGCCGGGGGAGAAAGAGTTTTTGCTGCCGGCGGTTAAAGCGATGGTACGGGAAATCGATCTCTCCGGGGGAAGGATCATTGCCGATCCTCCCGAGGGATTAATGGAGCTGGAGCTGTAAGCCATGAAGATTGAGATCTTGACCATTTTTCCCGGGATGCTGGAGGGCCCTTTTGGCGAGAGCATGATCCGGAGGGCGGTAGAACGGGGCCTGGTGGAGATAGAGATAATTGACTTGCGCTCTTTTGCTTCCGGCCGGCACCGCCAGGTCGATGACGCCCCCTATGGCGGCGGCAGGGGCATGGTTTTCAAGCCGGAGCCCCTTTTCAAGGCGGTGGAAACCCTGCAGGAGCGCAGCGGGGGAAGCCGGGCCCGGGTTATCCTGCTCACCCCGCAGGGACGCACCTTTAACCAGGAGATTGCCCGGGAGCTCTCCGGCGAGAAGCGGCTTCTGCTGATCTGCGGCCGCTACGAGGGTGTTGACGAGAGGGTCAGGGAGGTACTGGTGGACGATGAAATATCCATCGGCGATTACATTCTTACCGGAGGCGAACTGGCTGCGGCGGTAGTTGTCGATGCCGTGGTCCGGCTGCTGCCGGGTTTTTTGGAAGAGGCGAGCGTGGCTGAGGAATCTTTCAGCGGTTTCCTGCTGGAGTACCCACATTATACCAGGCCGCCTGTCTTCCGGGGGATGGCGGTGCCGCCGGTGCTCTTGTCGGGTGATCATGCAGCCATCGCCCGCTGGCGGCGGAAGCAGGCGCTGCTCCGGACCAGGCAGCGGCGGCCGGATTTGCTCGAGAAGGCGGCACTCTCGCCTGAAGATCGCCGTCTCTTGAAGGAAATGAAACTGTAGGGAAAAAATGCATTTGCCGGCAGTGTAGTATGGGCCGGTTTCTAATGAACAGAGCATATGTTAAACTCATGTTAGGGAGGCGCAAACAATGGATTTAATAAAAGAGGTTGAAAAACAGTATCTTAAAGAAGATATACCCCCCTTTGGACCCGGGGATACGGTACGGGTCCATGTAAGGGTGGTTGAAGGAGGCCGTGAACGGATCCAGGTTTTTGAAGGTGTGGTTCTGAGGCGGCAAGGCCGGGGCTTGAGAGAAACCTTTACCGTGCGCCGGGTAACCTACGGGATCGGGGTGGAACGGATTTTTCCGGTCCATGCTCCCTCCATCAGCCGGATCGAAGTGGTCAAGAGGGGCCGGGTCCGCCGGGCCAGGCTATATTATTTGCGACGGAGGACAGGCCGGGCGGCGAGGATACGCGAGATCCGCTATTAAAAGGAAGGATGGCGTTATTGCATGAGCTTTTCAAGAGAGACCTGGGAATGGATCCGCTCTATTGCCGTTGCGGTCGCTCTGGCCTTGCTGATCCGCTTCTTTATCATCGAGGTATTTGTTGTCGACGGCAAATCGATGTATCCCACCCTTGATGATTGCAACAGGCTGATTGTAGACAAGATCTCATATCGCTTCCGTGAACCGGACTGCGGTGATATCGTGGTTTTTGACAGTCATACAGGAAGAGACTTCATCAAGCGGGTCATCGGAGTCGGTGGCGACACCATCGAGATCCGCGGCGGAAAGGTTTATCGCAACGGCGTTCTTATGGAAGAACCTTACCTGATGGGTCAAACCGATTACCAGGATTACGGTCCCGTGGAAATCCCTCCGCATTACTTTTTTCTGATGGGAGACCACCGCCGGGACAGTATGGACAGCCGGGATCCGCGGGTCGGGCTTGTTTCCATGGAACGGATCAAGGGGCGGGCCTGCCTGGTTTTCTGGCCTCCCGGAGAAACAAAATTACTCGTTGGCAAGGCGGCAGCCAATTGAAGAGTACCCAGTGGTACCCCGGGACCATGGCTCGAGCCATGCGCCGGCTTGAAGAGGACCTGGGGCTGGTTGACCTTGTAGCTGAGCTGATCGACGCGCGGGCTCCCGCGAGCAGCCGCAACCCGGAGCTCCTCCGTCTCTGTAGACATAAAGAGAGATTGATATTGCTGCATAAAGCCGACCGGGGAGAAGATGAAGTGAACTCCCGGTGGCTTTTATATTTCCAGGAGAGCGGGGTTCAGGCCATGCTCTCAAGCGTGCACCTGCCCCGGACTCTCAGATCCTTTTTAAACTGCCTTGAAACCCAGGGGCGGCGGCTTCGCCGCAGCCGTTTGAAAAGACCGCTGCGCCTCGTGATTGTCGGAATTCCCAATGTGGGTAAATCTACCCTGATCAATTATCTCGCCGGCAGGTCGGCAGCCCGAACCGGCGATCAGCCCGGCATTACAAGGGGGCGGCAGTGGTTCAGGCTGATACCCGGAGTAGAGCTCCTGGACACACCGGGCGTCCTGCCGCCTCTCCTTTCACCGGAAACAATTTATCCGCTGGCGGCAATCGGAGCGCTGCCGCCGGGCAGAGTTGACCCCCAGCAGACGGCAATCTGGCTGCTTCGCCTTTGCCTGGAACGGGGTGAAGTGGCGCGGCTGCAGCGGCGCTATGACGGGCTGCAGCAGGCTGCTCCCGAGGCCATGCTTCGTCAAATCGGGACCGCCCGCGGCTGCCTTCTTCCGCAAGGAAAGATTGATCTCGACCGCGCGGCGACGATTTTACTGCGCGATTACGGAACAGGAAACCTGGGCCGCCTTACCCTGGAAGAACCCCCAAGTTAGTTAACTCGGTGCCTGGCACCGAGTTAACTAACTGGCCGGGAGAAGGGGGATGAAAATGCTTTTCAACAGGATGACTTTGGAAGAGCTGGCTGCATACCTGGAGAAGCGCGGCCGGCTGAGCTCTAAAGAGAAGAGACTGCTGCAGTCAGACCGGCGCCGGGGAGCACGCCTTCTGCTGGAGCGCTGGCTGCGCCGGGAAGAGACCCGGCGGAGGGAAGAGAGCCGTTTACATAAAATGCTCGGTGAAGAAAATCTTTTCTACAGGCAGGGGATTAGGCTTATTGCCGGGGTCGACGAAGCCGGGAGGGGCCCCCTGGCCGGCCCGGTAGTAGCCGCTGCCGTGATCTTGCCTCCGGGAACAGTGATTCACTATCTTAATGACTCCAAGAAGCTTACCGCGGCGCGGCGGGAAGAGCTCTATGATCGCATCCGGGAAATTGCGCTGGGCTGCGCCGTGGGCATATGCTCGGCTGCTGAGATTGACCGGCTTAACATTTTCGGAGCAACCATGCAGGCTATGCGCCGTGCTCTTTCGGAACTTTCTCCCAGGCCCGAAGTGGTGCTGGTGGACGGTTTTCCCATTCGAGATATGGACATGCCGCAGAAAGCTATCCCGGGAGGCGACGCCCTCTCCCTTTCCATTGCCGCCGCCTCGGTGGTGGCCAAGGTGACCAGGGACCGGATCATGCTCGATCTGCACCGGCGCTACCCTGAATACGGCTTTGACCGGAATAAGGGCTACGCTACGCGGGAGCACCTCCTGGCCCTGGCCCGCTGCGGGACCTGTCCGGAACACCGCCGCTCTTTTCGCAGCTGCGGCAGCCGGGAAGGAGAGCTCTCTTGACCCGGCGGCGCCAGCAGGTGGGAAGGGCGGGAGAAGAAGCTGCCCGAAGCTACCTGCAGCGCAGGGGATACCGGGTAGCCGAGGCTAATTTCCGCAGTCCTTACGGCGAGATTGATCTCATCGCTTATCAAGGCAGCACCCTGGTTTTCATTGAGGTGCGCACCCGTACAGGAAGTTCATTCGGCATTCCTGCGGAATCCGTCACCCCGGAGAAGCTTAACCGCCTGAAAAAAACCGCCCGGTTCTACATGCAGTCGCGCTTTGGCCGCGAGCTTGCCTGCCGCTTCGACCTCATAGCGGTGCTGATGGATCGAAAGAGCATGGCCCTGAACAGCCTCCGCCATTACCGGGGCATTATCGGATAATATTAACGGAACTTCTCCTAATTTACCATCTGCGCGAGAAAGTCTAAAAATGATAAGATGTTAACATAATGTTATATAATCTTAACAAAGATTATTTTAGAGCTTGAATAGGCCTGTTTGCCAGGCTTATTTTTTTTATCTATAATCGTTCTTAACATAACGCCGAATGGAAACTACGGGGAAACCGGAACCTGGGGTGAATCGCATTTTTTTAATGCGAGGGGATAACTCCCGTCCCTAACCCGCCAGCTAACCCCGGAGGCGGAAAAGAGGAGGTTTTACTTAATGTTCAAACCATTCAAAAGAGTTTTGCTCATGGCGATGGCTCTTCTGCTGCTCGGCTCGGGGGTAGTTGAAGCGGCGCTGAGTCATACCGTAGTCCCGGGTGAAACGGTATGGCTTATCTCCCAAAAATACGACACTACGGTCGCGGCTATAACGGAGGCCAATAACCTGGCCAATCCCAACCTGATCTACAGCGGACAAAAGTTGTCGATACCGAATAAGCACAAAGTGGCCCGGGGAGAATCCCTCTGGCGGATTGCCCAAAAATACGGCTCAACCGCAGCTGCGATTGCGCAGGCGAACAACCTGGCCAATCCCAACTTGATTTATCCGGGACAGATTTTGACCATCCCGGCCGGCGGTGGGAGTTCTCCAGTTTCGCGGGGCGGACGAGTGTCCCTGTCCAATGCGGATCTGGACCTCTTTGCCCGCCTGGTTCACGCCGAAGCGGCGGGGGAACCCTATGTAGGGCAGGTGGCAGTTGCTGCAACGGTGCTAAACCGCGTCAAAGACAGCCGCTATCCGAACACGGTCCGGGGTGTGATCCTGCAGGTCTGGGGAGGTTTCTACCAGTATTCGCCGGTGCAGGACGGCAGGATTAATCTTCCGGCCAGTGAAAGCGCAAACCGCGCGGTGCAGGATGCGCTCAACGGCTGGGATCCCTCCAATGGAGCAACGGGATTCTACAATCCGGCCAAGACGAACAACCAGTGGGTGCGGATGCAGCCGGTGACCACCGTTATCGGAAACCATGTCTTTTTCCGTTAAACCTAAAAATAAATAGAGTCGTAGCGCCGCTTTTCTATAATGGAGTTTTCGCGCGGCAGCTGTCTGTAGGGCGGTCCATGAGGCCGCCCAACTTTTTCACCGGCAACAGCCTTTTATTAAGTCCTCTTTTTTTTTAAACCCCCCGGCCCTCCTTTTTCAAAGGGGGGAGTTTGTGGAAGCCTTGGGCTTCGCCCTCAGGTTGAAAACAATAAATGCACGGGGATAGCTGTTTAAAAACCCCCTTTTTCAAAGGGGGTTTTAGGGAGAATTGGGAAACTAAGGGGATTGCCTATTTCTCGCATTTCCTTTATTTGCTGAATAAATTCCCTGGTGGGAAATAAATATAAGTAAGGATTGCGGGAAAG
>JAAZHP010000095.1 GCA_012510625.1 Bacillota bacterium | reverse complement strand
CGGGGAGAAGCGTACCACCAATCAGCGGATGGAGCTGCGGGCGGCGATAGAGGCTTTGCGCGCTATTTCCGGGCCCAGCCGGGTGCGGCTGCACAGTGACAGCGCTTACCTGGTCAATGCCTTTTGCAGGCGCTGGATTTCGCGCTGGCAAGTGAATGGATGGCGCACCGCCGCCAACAGGCCGGTAGAAAACCAGGATCTCTGGCGGGCACTGCTCGCCCTCACCTCGAAACATCAGGTAGAATGGCTCAAAGTAAAGGGTCACAGTGACGATTTCTACAACGAGCGCTGTGATGAACTAGCCCGCCGGGCGATCCATTTATCAGGGCGGGGTTAATGGGACTAACAGTTACATCCCGTTGCTTCATGAAAGTGGGACAAACAGGTACGTCCCCGTTGTCCCGTTGTCCCGGGGGAGGTGAAGCCATGCGCAGGCTGGGCATTCTCACCGGCGGGGGAGATTGTCCCGGACTGAATGCCGTTATCAGGGCGGTGGCCAAAAGCGCTTTCTACCGCCATGATATCGAGATAGTTGGTTTCAACAACGGTTTTAAGGGGCTTGTGGAAAACGAGGCCTGGCTGATTGGGGAAGAGGATGTATCCGGCATTCTGCACCGGGGAGGGACTATCCTCGGCACCACCAACCGGGATAACCCTTTTCATTACCGGGTAACCGGACCGGACGGAAATCCCTCTTACGAAGACCGCTCGGCAGATGCCCTCCGTCACCTCAATGAATGGGATCTGGACGGCCTGATTGTTATCGGCGGAGACGGCAGCCTTACCCTGGCCCTTCGATTCAGTAAAATAGGGGTTCCGGTGATCGGCATACCGAAGACGATTGACAACGATCTTTCGGCCACGGATGTCACCTTCGGTTTTGATACGGCGGCGGCCACGGCCACAGAGGCCATAGATCGCCTGCACACCACCGCCGAATCGCACCACCGGATTATGGTGCTCGAGGTGATGGGGCGTAACGCCGGCTGGATCGCTCTCCAGGCGGGGATGGCCGGAGGCGGCGATATTATTCTCATCCCCGAACTGCCCTTTGACTATGAGGTGATTATCGAGAAGATCATGCAGAGGCGCGCCCGGGGAAAAAAATTCAGCATAGTTGTCGCCGCCGAGGGCGTATTTCCGGAAGGCGGTTCCCAGGTTTATCAGCTTGCCGGCGGGACGAAAAGGCTGGGCGGGATCGGGCAGGTTGTCGCCGCGGAGCTCGAAAAGAGGACCGGGATGGAGAGCCGGGCCACGGTTTTGGGGCACCTGCAGCGCGGCGGGACGCCCACCGTTTTTGATCGCGTTCTGGCCACCCGTTTTGGCGCCGCGGCGGTCGAACTGGCCCGGGCCGGCCGTTGGAACGAGATGGTCTGCCTGCAAGGGGGCATGATTAAATCGGTTTCACTTGCCGATGCCGTGGCCCAAATTAAGCGCATAGATCCCGGCTGCGAACAGGTTCAAGCCGCCCTGGCGGTGGGGACCTCTTTCGGGCGGAAACTTTAGATGACACGCGAGGATTTGGGCCAACATGTTTAACCCAGGGGCCGGGCATACGGGCTCCTCGGGCAAAAATCTATTGCGGGGCAATTTTGTACCCGGCGAAGCTATTCTCCCAGGGGGGGCCTGTATTGGGAAGATAATCATAACAAGGCAACAGCTTCTTTAAATAATTGAACCTCAAATACATAAAGTATTCCTGAAGTGTCCTCCGGAAGCTTTGCCCGGCCGGCAGAATGAAAACAACCTGTATAATAGCCTGTAAAAAATTTTTATATAGTAGTCTCTTATAAGCCGAAAGGAGGAATTAATGT
>JAAZHP010000094.1 GCA_012510625.1 Bacillota bacterium | reverse complement strand
CCGGTGATCGCTCTTCTCTTTGGACAGGAAAACGCCGGAGCGGGTTACGCCCTGGCTTATATGTCCTGGTCGGTAATTCCCCTCGGTTTATATGTTTCTACAACAGGGATTTTGCAGGGCTTGGGGAAAACTATTACTCCGGTGGTAAATATGGCCCTGGGCGGTGTGGTTAAAGCCATCCTGGCCTGGTATCTCACCGCCGTTCCGTCGATGCATATCGGCGGCGCGGCGCTGGCTACGGTAATCGGGACCGGGGTGGCCGCGGTGTTGAACCTTTGGGCTGTAGCAGGCCAGACCGGGTGGCGCTTCCGGATAGGGGAACTGGTTATAACCCCCGGTCTCTCCGTGACAGCGATGTCTGCGGCGGTATCATTAAGCTACCGCTTCCTGGCGCGTTTTCTCGAGCCTGCATATTCCTTGAGCATGGCAAACGGTGTGGCCACCCTCGCGGCAATTTTACTGGGGGTTCTCGTTTACGGGGCTGCCCTTTTGCTTACCGGCAGCCTGACGCGGGAAGAGCTGGAGCTGGTGCCCCGCATCGGGCCGAGGCTGGCGAAGCTGGCTGAGCGGTGGAAGATTTTAAGATAGCGAGGCTTACTTTATGAGCAATATCACAATCATTGGTCTGGGGCCCGGCCCCACCCGGCATCTCACCGTGGCGGCAAGGCGAGCGCTTCTCCTCGAAAAGCCACTCTTCTTTAAGACCAAGGATCACCCCGCTGCACTCTACTGCAGGAGGCGGAGAGTGCACTTCCAGGCCCTGGATCGCTTTGCGGCGGCGCCGCGTCTAATTGGCCCCATTCTATTGTCCGCTGCTGGGCGGCACTCCAGGATCGGCTATGCTCTTCCCGGGCATCCTCTCGAGGGGGATCTTGCGGTTGATTACTTGCTTCGCCGGGCCCCGGCATCCGGGCACCGGGTTAAAATTATCCCCGGAGTCGCTCATTCGCCGCCGGGGGCGGGCGCTTCGCTGCAGCGCCTGGAAAGGATCATGACCCTGCTCCGCTCCCCCCGGGGCTGCCCCTGGGACCGGGAGCAGACCCACCGCAGTTTGCGGGGCTGCCTCATCGAAGAGGCATACGAAGTTATCGCCGCCATTGAAAGGGATGACTATACCGCATTAAAAGAAGAGTTGGGGGATCTTTTACTGCAGGTCGTCTTTCACAGCGAGATCGCCCGTGAAGAGGGGCGTTTTGACCTGGAGGCCGTGGTTGACGGCATAGCAGCCAAGCTGATCCGCCGCCATCCCCATGTTTTTGGAATCTCGCGGGAGAGTACTTCCGCCGGAGCAATTGGCCGCTGGGAGCAGGTCAAAGAGCTGGAGAAAGGCGCAGGAGCGGCGGGACGCATTCAGGTTGATCCCGCCTTGCCGGCTCTGCTTCGCGCATATAAAATACAGCAGAAAGCCGCCGCGCTCGGCTTCGACTGGCCTTCCCTGGAAGGGGCGGTGGAGAAGCTGAAAGAGGAGGCTGTGGAGCTGAAAGATGCATACCTCCAGGGGCTTCCGGGCAGAATAGAAGAAGAATTTGGTGATTTTCTCTTTGCGGCGGTTAACGTGGCCCGCTTTTTAAAGTTGAATCCTGAGATGGCCCTGGAGAAAGCCCTGCGGAAATTTCTGACTCGCTTTGCTCATGTCTCAGCCCGGGTAGCCGTTACAAACCGGCCCTTCAGCAGTTTTTCTCTGGAACAGTTGGACCGGTGGTGGGAAGAGGCGAAAGTTGAAAGGGAAAAAATAGCTAAAAAGCAGGAATCATCGAGATAATAGCGAATTAGCAAAATCAAGGGCAGTACATTGCTTTAAATAACTTACAGGAGGGAATAAGCGGTGAACAAATCTGAACTGATTGGTTTGGTATCGGAAAAGACCGAAATGGCGAAGAAAGATGTTGAAAAGGTAGTGAATACAGTAATTGACAGTATTGTTGATGCCGTAGCGAAAGACGAAAAAGTGCAGCTGGTTGGATTCGGCACTTTTGAGAAAAGGCATAGAGCGGCGCGTAAAGGCCGCAATCCGGCCACAAATGAGGAGATCACCATCCCGGCGCTAAATGTGCCTGTCTTTAAAGCAGGCAAAGCTTTTAAGGACAGGGTAAAATAACCGGCGCATTAAGGAAATAACCTATCGCGGAAGCCGTCTTCAGGAGAAGACGGCTTTTAGTTTTGGGTTATATTCTTTTGCTTTGGGGAAAATAAAGAAAATGCAAGAAACCAAAAAAGCAGGTGAGCCACGTTGTCTCGTTTGTTGCAGATAAACCTGCTGCTGTTGCTGTGCATTGCCCTGATTGTCTCCTCCGGCTGCCGCCGGCGAAAGGAGGCGGAACCGCCGCCTCTTCCCGAAGCGCTGAAAGAATACCAGGGGCGCGAACCGCGGCTAAAAGTGTACCAGCATGAAAGCGGCGCTGTAACCGAGATGGACTTCGAAGACTACATTGCCGGCGTGGTGGCTGCGGAGATGGATCCCCAGTGGCCGGAAAGCGCGCTCGGCGCCCAGGCCATCATTGCCCGCACTTTTACCCTGCAGAAGATTAAAGAAAACGGCGGCCTGCCTGATCGCAATGCCCACGCTTCGACCGACTTCAAAGAATTTCAGGCGTACAGCGCAGCGCGGATAAACGAGCGGGTCCGAAAAGCCGTGGAGAAGACCCGCGGCAAGGTTGCTCTTTATGAAGGCGATTACATTAAGGGCTGGTTTCATGCTTATGCCGGTCCCCGGACGGCTTTGCCGGATGAAGGGCTGGAGTATAAGGGTGAAAATCCCCCCTATATCCAGATAGTTGACAGCCCGGCTGAGAAAATTATCCCTGCGGAGGAGAAAAACTGGAGCGCTTCGTTCTCACTGGCCCAGGTCCAGGCTGCGGTGCAGGAAGCCGGTGGCGAAGATCCCGGGCCCGTTCAGAGCGCAGAAATCAGCGAGAAAGGGCCCTCCGGCAGAGCGACAAAAATCAAAATCAATGAAGTTGAGGTGTCAGCCCCTTCGTTGAGGCTGGCCCTGGGAAGCACCGAAATGCGCTCTACCTTTATCGAGGAGATCGAGCTGGGCGAGGGAGGTCTATACATGGCCGGCACCGGCTACGGTCACGGCGTGGGCATGTGCCAGTGGGGCGCGCGGGCGCTGGCCGAAGAGGGGCAATCTCCTGATGAAATCGTCAATTACTTCTACCGCGATATCACCCTGGCCAAAGCCTGGTAATTGAGAGCTGAGAGCTGAGAAGTTAGAGTTGAGAGATTTGCCGGTGTTTCATATACCGGGATGCCCCTTTAATTGTCTTGAGAGGTGAAGGATTTCACAGTCAAAGTCCCCCTTTTCTAAAGGG
>JAAZHP010000093.1 GCA_012510625.1 Bacillota bacterium | reverse complement strand
GACCGTCTCAACAAAGAGCTTATGCTGCAGGCCGCTTTCTTCCCCGTCATCGCTTAAGCGCCGGAGATTGGCAAAACGATCCTGCCGCTCAACAAACAGCTCGATATCCGAAGCCCCCGCCGCTGCCGCCTGCGCACCGGCATATTCTTTTCCCTTCCGCATCGCCTCAGCGGCTGCCTCCTCAAGATCTGAAGCGGTTTCCCGGCCCCAGGGGGCATGGATGATAAAACCCTCGTCGCCGTTTGGCCTGACCAGGATTGATGCCCGCTCCACTGTCTGCCCGCTCACCGTCCCCACTGCATTGGCCACCTCTGCCGAGGAGGGGATAAAAAGATCTGCGTTCAGCCTCTTTGCAACTTCCGGAAAGTAAGCGCCGGCCGGGGCGCCCACCGCCACCAGGGGCAGCTTAAGCCGGGCTGAAAATTGAACCGGCTGTTCGCTTTTGCCGGCACTGAGCATCTCCTGCAAGAAAAAGCGGCTAACCTGATCCTTAAAATTAATCCGGCCTCCTCCCCGGCCGGATAGGAGACGGCCGGTGATGAGAGAAGCTATCTTGAAGTAGATCTCCTCCAAAACGGCATCAATAAATTGGGCAATCCCGGAATTATACCTCCGGGCCAGGATTTTTACACCCATCCGGGCCGCTTCGCGCTCCCACGGCCCGTATGCGCCGGTAAGATGAAGAATATCGGTCGGTGTCACCGAAGCCGGGAGCACGGCGCCGATCCTCATCAATCCTTGCCAGGGCAGCAGGTCAAAGTCGCGATTCATCTGCCGGCCAATATGGTAGAGGGTGTGAGGGCTCTCTCTGACTAGATTTAAAATCTTCTCTTCCGCGGCAGTGAGCTGCAAATTATGGGGTTCTTTAAGAAAGATCAGCCCCATGGTTGGCAGGTTCTCGGAAATAGTATACTCATACTCCTTGATTTCGGACATCTCCTGGAGCAGGTGGGGATACTGCGCCGCAATTCGGGAGATCGGGTATACCCGCTGCGGCCCGATGGACAGTTTTCCCTTTTGATCCACGTGCACCAGGCTGTCCCCACCCAGGCCGGCGGTAGTTATGGCCGCGGCCCGCACCCGGGTTAACCATCCGCCGACCCGGGCTCCGGAGCTGTTAATCGCCGGCCGGCCGTTTCGCAGCACGGCCAGGTCGGTGGTCGTCCCGCCCATATCCACAACTACGGCATCTTTTATCCCGGTCAGGGCAATCGCCCCGATGATGCTTGCCGCCGGACCGGAGAGAATAGTCTCGATAGGCCGCTCCATTGCTTGCGCCTCGCTGATGAGGCTCCCGTCTCCCTTAACCACCATCAGGGGAGCATTAATTCCCCTTCGAGCCAGGCTCTCCTTCACTGCATCGATGAGGCCTGTAATCAAGGGGATCAGCCTGGCATTGAGCACAGCGGTCACCGTGCGCTCGTAAAAGCCCAGCTCGGAGCTGAGCTGGTGAGCGCACACCACCGGGCAGCCGGTCAGCTCCCGGATTAAAGCGGCCACTGCCAGCTCTTGGGCCGGGTTCCTCACGCTGAGATAACCGGAGACAGCAAAGGCCTCAACCTGCTCTTTCATTACGGAAACTGCCGCGGCGGCGG
>JAAZHP010000092.1 GCA_012510625.1 Bacillota bacterium | reverse complement strand
TGGATTAATTTTTCGCCGCGGGAAGGATCCACCTTATTGCCGTATGCTCCACCCAGGGCATAACAGCCGTATCCCAGCCTGGAAAAAGGAATATCCCATTGTTCATGGATCATGTTTTTAGCTCCCCGAATAAATTCTGGCATTTTGTCTGCAATATTTAGTTATGCAAGTCAATTAACGACCAGGACAGATATAGCCCGGCTTGCGGCCCGGATCGTGGGAAACAGGATTATGGTTTAATAGACAGTGATCAGATCCTTGATCTGGTTGAAGATGCCCTGGCCGATGCCGCTGACATCCATGATCTCCTTGATATCGGTAAAGGGCCCGTATTTCTCCCGGTGCTCAATAATTTTCTGCGCGCGCCCTTCGCCGATTTGCGGCAGCGTCATCAACTCCCCGGCGGAAGCCTTGTTGATATTTACCTTTTGCCCTGCCGGCTCCGGATCGGTGGCAGCCTCGCCTACATGATAAATGTTCACCTGTTCGCCGTCGTAGAGGGGGCGGGCCAGGTTGATGGAATCGGTATCGGCATCCTCCAGGGCGCCTCCCGCCGCCTCGATAAGTTCGTAAACCCTGGAGCCGGCAGGCAGGTGATAAATCCCCGGCTTCTTCACCGCGCCCACCAGGTGCACGGTGATCATTTCAGGATCGGGTTCCGGTGCGGGAGCCGGCTCCTGGGGCAAAAGGCCGATCTGTTCTGCCGGCCTGCCAGGATTAATTGTAGAGACAACCGCCGGTGCCGCCTTCCATAACACCCCTCCCAGCAGGAGAAGGACCAACAAGGCGAGGAGAATTTTCTCGCGAATACTGAAATCACCCCACATAAGTTCAACCCCTTTAAGCAGAGATGCACAGGAATTTAAGCGAACAGCCGGGTTTATCCGGTAATGCTCTTCCGTTTACTTGTCCTGCCAGGGTTATGTGCCAGGTTGCTTTGCGAGATAATTTTTCCTTATGCTGATAAATCAGGCGGGAAGAGGCGCTTCCCCGGGGCTGCCGGGAAAGCGCCCCAATTTCAAGCGTTCTCTTTATTTTCTTCGGGAATTACTTCCTCGGATTTTTCTTTTGGCAGGTTGATACCAATGACATGAATGTTTATCGCCGCCACCGGCAAACCGGTGACCTCTTCAACCGTGGCGCGAACCTTCTGCTTCAATTTTTTTGCCGTCTCCATAATCCGGACGCCGTAATCAACTATCACGCTGAGATCCAGCGAGACCGCTTCATCTTCAACGCGGATCTTGATCCCCTTGCTGAAATCCTTTCGGCCGAGCTTCTCGGCAATCCCGTCCACAATTCCCCCGCTCATGCCGGCGATCCCTTCCACTTCCTGGGCGGCAATGCCGGTGATGATGCCGATCACCTCGGGCGAGATGCGCACGCAGTCTCTGTCAAGGCTCTTTTCTTCTGCAGGAGCAGTTTTATCCGGGCCTCTTTCGTCAGGGACCATTCAATTTTACCTCCTTTCGCCATTAATTCTTTATCATCAGGTGGAGGTACTATATTTAACATCACTCCACAAAATACCTTCATCATCTATAGCCGCATTAATTACCGGACCACGATATTGACCAGCTTGTCGGGTACGATGATCCGCCGCACGACTGTCTTATCTTCAAGAAGCTCGCTGATCCGCGGCTGCTCCCGGGCGGCTTTGAAGAGTTCCTCTTCGGAGCTCCCCGCGGGAACCGTCATCCGGCCGCGCACCCGGCCGTTGATCTGGATCACAACTTC
>JAAZHP010000091.1 GCA_012510625.1 Bacillota bacterium | reverse complement strand
TGATTCAATTTGCCGGAGCCGGGGCCAGCCTGCCCATTTCCAGTTTTGGCAACGCCCTGGTCAAAGGGGCCATATCGGAGGCGTCGCGCCATGGTGTAATCGGTATATTAACAGGCATGTTCGAGTTGACCAGCACCGGGATCACCGCGGCGATCATATTTGCATTTCTAACTGCACTGATTTTCAATCCCAAGGGCTAGCATTCCAAAAAAATAAGATGGAAAGAAGCGCGGATCATGTCTACGGCGATTCATAAAAAACTGGAGCGAAATATAGCCTATCTGCAAGAGCGGCTTGATCTGGGAAAAGAAAATTTTGATCTCATCCTCAAAGAGATGGTGGTCGGAGGCAAAAAAGCGGCCGTACTCTTTGTGGACGGCCTGAGCAATAACGAAGTCTCGGTCTTTGTGATCCGATCTTTGCTGGGGGCAACCAGGGAACAGATTGCCACCGGCACCATCGAAAAACTTATGAAGGAAATTATTCCCTTTGGCGAGACCAGCCCGGTGGAGGATCTTGAAGAGGCCATCCGGCAGGTCCTCGCCGGCCTCATGCTGCTCCTCGTTGACGGAGAGCAGATAGGACTGCTCCTCGACACCCGGCAATATCCGGCCCGCAGCCCGGAGGAGCCCGATATCGAAAAAATTACCCGGGGGTCACGCGACGGATTTGTGGAGACGATGGTCTTCAATATAGCGCTGATCCGGCGGCGGATCCGGGATCCCCAGTTAAGATGCGAAATTATTAATGTGGGGCAGCGCTCGGTAACCGACATTGCGGTCATGTATATGAAGGATATCGCCAATCCCCAGATTGTGGAGAACATCCGCGCCAGGCTCACATCGATCAATATCGACGCCCTGCCCATGGCCGAAAAGACGGTCGAAGAGTTTATTACCCATACATTCTGGAATCCTTTTCCGGTGGTCCGCTATACCGAGCGCCCCGATGTGGCGGCCAACCACCTGGTGGAGGGGCATGTGATCATCGTTGTAGACACCTCGCCTTCGGTGATGATCGTGCCGGTCACCTTTTTTCATCTGCTCCAGCATGCCGAGGAGTTCCGGCAGAATCCCATCATCGGCACCTACGTCCGCTGGGTCAGGCTGATCGGTATTTTTATCTCTTTCATGCTCATCCCGGTTTGGCTGCTCGTGGCGACAGAGCCGCGCTACCTGCCCGAAGCGCTTAAGTTTATCGGTCCCGAGGAGAAGACAAGCATACCCATCTATTTGCAGTTTATCTTTGCTCATTTTGGGCTGGACCTGGTGCGCATGGCCAGCATCCATACTCCTTCGCCCTTTGCTACCGCCCTGGGCCTGGTGGGGGCGCTGCTCATTGGCCAGATCGCCGTTTCGGTAGGCTTTTTTACCCCGGAGGTCCTTCTCTATACCGGTCTGGTCGCTCTTGGCGTATTTTCCACGCCCAGCTGGGAGCTCAGCATGGCCAACCGGGTTTATCTTCTCCTGCTCATCCTCCTTACGGGGCTCTTCCGCCTGCCCGGGCTGATCGCAGGATTTGCCCTCATTTTTATAAACCTGGTCACAACGAAGTCTTTCGGCTTGCCCTATCTCTGGCCGCTCATTCCTCTAAATCCAAAGGTGCTTCTTTATGTATTCATCCGCCGGCCCATCCCTTTGCAGTTTTACCGCCCCCGCTGGCTGGAGACCAGGGACAGCGATCGCACCACGAAAGGGCGTTAAGCCAGAGGCAGGCAGCCGGAGGCCTGAGCCAGGGTTCGTGGAATAGCCGGATCTGCTGCCAGGCATACCCCTCCCAGTTCACCTCTCAATATCAACTGCGGCGCTGTATAGAGAGGGTGCCGCTTTTATGATATAATTTACCAAGGTAAAGCTCTTCACAGTCAATAAAGATAATGGTGGCTGGGCGGATTGACAATTATATTGACCCATAATAATGCAGACTTTGATGCCCTGGCGGCTCAGGTTGCGGCAACCAAGTTGTATCCAGGGAGTTATGCCCTGGCTCCCGAACAGATGCAGCTGGATGTGGCGCTTTTTATGGAAAATTATGAAGATCAGCTTCCGGTAAAAACAGCCGCCGGGATGGAGGGCTATCCCGGGGCAGATGTAATAGTGGTTGTTGACTGCAGGAAGCGAAGCAGCCTGGGCATTTTTCTGCCTCTCGTGGATCAGGCGCGAGAGGTGCATATTTACGATCACCACCAGCCGGATCCCGATGACATTGAAGGGAGCGAGATCCGGGTGGAGCCGGTCGGCGCGGTGACGACGCTGCTGGTGGAAGAGATCCGCCGGCGCCGGATTCCTTTAAGCGAAATGGAAAGCTCGCTGATGCTGCTGGGTATTTACCGGGACACCAATTCACTGAGCAGCGATGCCACTACGCCGCGTGATGCTGCCGCTGCCGCCTATCTATGGGAACAGGGTGTTGAACCCGCCTTGATCCGGGAATATTTGCCCTTCTCCCCGGTAGCGGGCGGGGAAAGCCTTGTGGCAAGCCTGATCAGGGGAAGCGAACTTTACGAACTCTGCGGGCGGAGTATTTTGCTGGCCGCCATTTCTGCAGCTGATTATATTCGCGGGGCCAAGGCCCTGGCACAGCGCCTGCAGGATTTAGAAGAGGTCGATCTGGCCGTGATCCTCGTTGACATGGACAAGGAGGGCATATACTTTAACGCCCGCACGACAGCCGCCGACCTCGACTTGCCGCTTTTGTTTGGGCCCCTGGGCGCAAGGGGGTCACGCCGGCTGGTCTCCGCGGTAATTCAAAAGGAAGAAATAGGCGTTCTCAAAAAACTGCTGCTTGAACTGCTGGAGAAATACCTGCCGCCTTCTGACGGCGCCCTGCATATTGCCTCCACGCCGGCAGCGGCAGTTGATGCCGCACGGACCGTAGCCGAGGTGAAAGAATACCTTGACGGGGAAGGGTACGGCGGATGCCCGGTGCTGGAAGAAGGGAAAGTTGCGGGAGTGATCACCCGTAGGGAAATAGAGAAAACCATGCGCAGCGGACTGGGCCATATTGCGGTGCGGGGAATCATGAAGCGCCATCCGGTTACAGTAGGCCCCCATGCTCCCGTCACCGCTCTACGCCGGGCTTTTGTCGAGAACAAAACCGAACAGGTTATTGTAGTAGACGATGCGGGGAAGCCCCTGGGAATAGTAACGCCCATTGATATTCTGCATTATCTTCACCGGCTTGACCGGCAGCCGCAATCCCCTGTTCCCAAAGGGAGTCTCCTGCAAAGGGGGAGCAGTCCGGCTCCTTCCGGAGTTGATAGCCTGGGCTCGCTGATCCAAGACAAACTGCCTCAACGCTGGCAGAGCCGTCTTCTTCTCATCGGGCAGCGGGCGGCAATATTGGGCACCCAGGTATACCTTGTCGGCGGGGTGATCCGCGACCTGCTTCTCGGAAGCGAGCTGTCCAAAGATCTTGATATCGTGGTTCTCTCCGACGCGGTTGGTTTTGCCCGGGAAATGGTTAAATACCTGGGCGGAAAGTTGAAGGTATTTGAACAGTTCGGCACCGCCTCGCTCTTTTTGGAAGACGGCCTCCGCCTTGATTTTGCCACAGCCCGCCGGGAAATTTACGCCGCACCGGCGGCGCTGCCGCAGGTGGAGGGGACTGAGGATCTAAAAAGCGACCTTTACCGGCGTGACTTCACCATCAATACCCTGGCCTGCTCGCTTCATCAGGCTTCCTTCGGAGAACTGTATGACTTTTTCAACGGGCAGGAGGATCTGCGCCGCGGGGTAATCCGGACCCTCTACAACCTGAGCTTTGTGGATGACCCCTTGCGGCTGCTCCGCGCGGTCAGGTTTGAGCAGCGCTTCGGCTTCCAGATTGAAGAGAATACCCTGTCGCTCATGGAGAAAGCGCTGCGCAGCAGGGTCCTCGGAAAAGTCAGCCGCCAGCGGCTGGCCCGGGAGATCAGCCTCATCTACGAAGAAGATGACCCGGTGGCCGTCCTGATGCGCCTTCATGAACTGAATATCCTGGAGCAGCTTTATCCCCGCCTGGCTCCCCGCAGTGAAACCTGGCGGCGGTTGAACCGGATTGGAGAAGCGCTTGCCTGGGCGGAACAGCGGGATTGGAGCAGCCCTCCCGATAAAGAACTGGTTTACTTAAGCGGGCTGCTCCTGGAGATGGAGCCCCAGGATCAGCTGGCTACCCTGCGCTTGCTGGGCCTGTCGCGGGAGCGGGCCGGGGTAGTCCTGCAGGGATGCCGGGAGGTCCCCCCGCTGCTGGAAGAACTCTCCGGGGAGGATGGCGGCAATCTCCGTCCCAGTGTCCTGGTAAACAGGCTTGATCCACTCAGCCGGGAATCCATCATTTTGCTCTATGCTCTTGCCGGGAGCAAGGCCTTGCAGGATAATATCAGGCTCTACCTCGAAAGCTTGCAATATGTCCGGCCGCGGCTCAGGGGAGGAGCTTTAAAAGAGCTTGGCGTGCTGCCGGGCCCGCTTTATGGAGAGATCCTGGACAGACTGCGCCGGGCGGTTCTTGACGGTGAACTGCGCAGTTATGATGAAGAGCTGAATTTTGTTAAATCATACCTGGAAGGGCGAGAGGAGGAATAAATATTTTTCCCGGTAACCTGATGGAGCTAATCTATCGCCTCCCGGCCCTGCTTCTGGCCATCACTGTTCACGAGTATGCTCATGGCCGGGCAGCCTACCATTTCGGTGACGCCACGGCAAAATGGCACGGGCGGCTGACTCTAAACCCGCTGCGCCATCTTGATCCCATCGGCACCATCACCCTGCTTCTCTTCGGTTTCGGCTGGGCGAAGCCGGTGCCGGTTAACCCTTATAATTTTCGTGATTACCGTTCGGGGATGCTCTGGGTCTCCTTTGCCGGCCCCCTGGCAAATTTCGCTCTTGCTTTCATCAGCATGATTCTCATCTTTTTACCGCTGCGGCTGGGCTTATACTGGACACCCTACTTTCAATTCATGGAGACGCTGGCAGTTTTCAATATTCTCCTGGGAATTTTCAACCTGATCCCCGTTCCCCCGCTGGACGGCTCGAAAATTCTCATGGCCCTGGCTCCGGGCAGTGTTGGCGGTTTTTTCAGGCAGATCGAACCCTTCGCGCCGGTCTTGCTGATGGTGTTGATTTTCAGCGGAGTGACAAGACTAATTATTTTACCTTTGTTTACGTTCGTATATAATGGCATGGCAACGCTTATCCGGCTGATCCTGGGCCTCTTTTAAGGAGTGATAAAATGAGCAGGAATGAGAGTAAGAAAAAGACTATCGTCAGCGGAGCACGGCCCAGCGGGAGGCTCCACCTGGGCAATTATACCGGCGCCTTGAAGAAGTGGGTCGAACTGCAGAAAGAATACCGTTGTTATTACTTTATCGCCGACTGGCACGCCCTGACTACAGGTTATA
>JAAZHP010000090.1 GCA_012510625.1 Bacillota bacterium | reverse complement strand
TTTATCAACGTTTCGCCCGTTGACGTGGTTTGCCTGCAGCATGAGTTCGGCATCTTCGGCGGAGAGGACGGCAGTTATATCATCTACTTGCTGCGCCGCCTGAAAAAACCGGTGGTGACAACTTTCCACACCATCCTCGCCGAGCCGACCGCCGGGCAGAAGAATACTTTGACCCGTATCTGCGAACTCTCCACCCTGGTGGTGGTGCAGGCTCAGATGGCGGTGCAGCTGCTGGAGGATGTTTACGGCATTCCCGCCTCCAAGATAGTGATGATCCCGCACGGGGCGCCCGATGTCCCCTTTCTTGATTCTTCCTTTTACAAGGACAGATTCCAGGCCGAAGGGCGGACCTTGCTTCTTACCTTCGGCCTGCTCGGGCCGAACAAGGGGATCGAATATGCCATTGCCGCGATGGAGAAGGTGGCAGCCAGGTTTCCGGAAGTGCTTTACATTATTCTCGGGGCCACTCATCCTGAAATAAAACGCCGTTACGGGGAAAAATACCGCCACCACCTGGAGCAGCTGGTCCGGGAAAAGGGGCTTCAGGAGCAGATCACTTTTTACAACCAGTATGTCAGCCTGGAGCGCTTAATCGAGTTTCTCGTAGCCACCGACATATACCTGACCCCTTATGTGAACAAGGATCAGATCACTTCGGGCACCCTGGCCTATGCCCTTGCCTGCGGCAAGGTGATCGTCTCCACGCCTTACTGGTATGCCCAGGAGCTGCTGGCCGAAGGGCGTGGCTGCCTGGTGCCCTTCCGCGACAGCGAGGCCCTGGCCGACAGCCTCATCAACCTGCTCCAGGACGGAGAGTTGCGCAATCACATGCGCAAACTTTCTTACCGCTACGGACGGAAGATGATCTGGCGCGAGGTGGCCCGCAGCTACGCCGACGCCTTTGAAAAAGCGGTGAGCGAATACAGCGCTCAGGCCAAAACTTCAGTCCAGAGCCTGGCCGTAACCGAGAGCGCCGTTTTGCCAGAAATCAGACTGGATCATTTGAAGACGCTGACCGACGATACCGGCATCTTTCAGCATGCCCTCTACACGGTACCGGATCGGAGGCATGGCTACTGCACCGATGACAACGCCAGGGCGCTGCTCGTCACGGTGATGAACTGGCGCCTCTTCAAAGAAGAGAGAATCCTGCCGTTTTTCCGCACCTACCTCAGTTTTCTGCTTTACGCCTACAACCGGGAAAGGGAACGAATGCGCAATTTCATGTCATACCAGCGGCAGTGGCTGGAAGAGATAGGCTCCGAAGACAGCCACGGGCGCAGCATCTGGGCTCTTGGTTATACCGTCGCCTATCCGCCCGATGATTCACTGATCGGCCTGGTGACGCGCCTGTTCAAGCAGTGTCTCTTGCAGGCGCCCTCCTTTACCTCGCCCCGCGCCTGGGCTTTTACCATCATCGGCGTAATTCATTACCTGAAGCGTTTTGGCGGGGATCCCGAGGCGCGCCAGCTGCTGGAGGAGCTGAGCAGGCGGCTCTGTCGCCAGTTCAGCGAGTACGCCACCGCGGAGTGGTTCTGGCTGGAAGAGATCGTTACCTACGACAATGCCCGGATCCCGCAGGCTCTCATTGCCGCGGGGCGCTACCTGCATGATGAACAGATCCTGCAAACCGGGCTCGGCGCCCTGGACTGGCTCATTTCCATTCAGACTGATCCCGGCGGGGGGCAGCTCTCTCTGGTCGGCAACAAGGGGTGGTACCGCCGCGGCGGGCAGAAAGCCCGCTTTGACCAGCAGCCTCTCGACGCGGCGGCTCTCGTTGATGCCTGCGCCCAGGCCTACCTGGCCACCGGAGAGCCCCGCTGGCAGATTGCCATGGATTGGGCGTTCAACTGGTTCTTCGGCAACAACGATATCCACCAGCCCCTCTATGATTTTAGCAGCGGCGGCTGCTGTGACGGGCTTATGCCGGGCGGAGTTAACCTGAACCAGGGCGCTGAATCGACGCTTTCCCTCATGCTGGCGCTGCACCGGATGCACTTGGCTTCGCACCAGGGATACACGGGCATCGGCGAAGTGGCCGGCGCGGCCTCGCCGCAGCGGGAAAACAGTTGAACCATTTGGGCTAAAGCAGATATCAAGGCAGGGAGTGAAGCTTAAATGTATGCCGTTATTTTGGCCGGCGGCAGCGGGACCCGCCTCTGGCCGCTCAGCCGGGAGCAATATCCGAAACAATACCTGGTCTTTGGCCGTGGCAGAAAAAGCCTTTTTCAGGAGACTGTCGCCAGGGTGGCGCCGGAAGTTCCGCCGGCGAGGATCATTATCGTCACCCACGCGGAGCAGGAAGAAGAGATCCGCCGCCAGCTTTGGGGCATGGAGATCGATCCGGGCTCGGTAACCGTGCTTGGTGAGCCCCAATCGCTCAACACCGCCCCGGCCATTGGAATGGCCGCCTGGTTTCTCTCAAGCCGCGGGGGAGGGGAGGAGATCATGGCGGTCCTTCCGTCTGACCACTTCATCCCGGCGGGGAAGGAATACCTTAACCTGCTGCTGCAGGGAGAGAAGGCCGCCCAAAAATACGGGCTGGTCACTTTCGGAATTGCCCCTCAATACCCCGAGACCGGCTACGGCTATATCTGCCGCGGCCGGCAGCTCGATGATAGCGCTTTTTTGGTGGAGCGTTTTGTGGAGAAGCCGGACCGGGAGCGGGCCGCGGCCTACCTGGAAGACGGCCGCTACCTGTGGAACAGCGGCATGTTCATGTTTAAGGTTAGGGATCTCGTTGCCGCCTACCGCCGCTACTTGCCGGATATGGCCTCCGCTCTCGATGAGATTGATTTTACAGAGGACAGTTCGATCAGGGACGCCTATGCCAGGATTACCCCGCTTTCCATAGACTATGGGATTATGGAGAGAGCGGAGGAGGTGGCGGTGATTCCGGCGGAAATTACCTGGAGCGACGTGGGCAGTTTTGAGGCTTTATACAAGGTCTCGCCCCGGGACAGCGCCGGAAATTACTGCGAGGGGCGCACTCTTCTCATTGATACCCGCAACAGCATGGTACTCGCCGGGTCGCGGCTGGTCGGCGCGGTAGGGTTGGAAAATATGGCCGTGGTGGAAACCGGCGATTCCCTGCTGGTCTGCCCGCTATCGCGCTCCCAGGAAGTCCGGGAGCTGGCAGAGGCGCTGGAACAGAGCGGTGCCCCCGAATTTTCGCATCACCGCACCGTCTACCGTCCCTGGGGGAGCTTTACTTCTCTGGAGGCGGGCGAGGGTTACCAGGTGAAACGGCTTACCGTGGAACCTGGAAAGCGGCTCAGCCTGCAGAGCCACCGCCACCGCTCGGAAAACTGGATCGTGGTCCGGGGGCGGGCGCTGGTTACCGTGGGGGAGGAAGAGCTGCTGCGCCAGGCAGGTGAAAGCGTCTTCATACCAGCCGGGGCGAAGCACCGCCTGGAGAATCCCGGCAGCGAGCTGCTGGAGGTGATAGAGGTGCAGAACGGCAGCTATCTCGGGGAAGATGATATCATCCGCTACGCAGATGATTTCGGCCGCACGGCGGCGGGGGAGGGGACAACCCCTGAGCAGTGTTACCTCAGGTGGCTGGAATGCCCGGACCTGGATCCGGAAACGCGGCGCGAGCTGGAGGCCATGGCCGGCAACAGCGACGAAATAGCCTGCTGCTTTGGCAGCGAGCTGGCTTTCGGGACCGGGGGGATGCGCGGCGTTATCGGCGCCGGGTTGAACAGGATGAACCGCTATATCGTGCGGCGGGCGACGCAGGGGCTGGCTGACTACCTTAACAGCCTGGATCTGGAGACAAAAGATAAAAAGGTGGCCATCGCCTGCGATACGAGGCGCTTCTCCTGCGAATTTTCCGTTGATGCCGCCCTGGTCCTTGCAGCCAACGGCATCACCGCGCTTCTCTTTGACGGCGTCCGCCCTACGCCGGAGCTTTCCTTTGCCGTGCGCGAACTGGGCTGCGCCGCCGGGATCGTGATCACGGCCAGCCACAATCCGCCGCAGTATAACGGTTACAAGGTCTATGGCCCCGACGGCGGACAGGCAGTTTCGCCGCTCATCGATGAAGTTGCAGCGGCCATATCGCGGGTGGATCTCTTTGACGATGTGAGGATTATTTCCCGGGAAGAGGCGGAGAGCGCAGGCCTGCTCCGGATTATCGGCCCGGAGATAGACCGCTCTTACCGCGAGGCGATCCGGTCGCTTTCTCTCTCCAGGCCGCAGACAAGGCTGAAGCTTGTCTACACGCCGCTGCACGGCACTGGGGCCTGCCATATTCCCGATCTGCTGCGCGAATGCGGCTACATCGACCTGGCCCTGGTGGAGAAGCAGATGGTTCCCGACCCGCAATTCAGCACCGTGACCGTTCCCAACCCCGAAGAGCCGGAGGCTTTTAAGATGGCCCTGGAGCTGGCCCGGCGTGAAGAGGCGGATATTGTCCTGGCCACAGATCCCGATGGTGACCGTGTCGGCTGCGCCGTTCGCGGAGACGGCGGCAGCTATACTCACCTTACCGGCAACCAGATCGGAGCCCTGTTGCTGGACTATATCCTGGCCGGGCTGGCCCGGAAAAAAGCGCTGCCGCCCAATGCGGTCATGATCAAAACCATTGTTACCGGCGATCTCGGCCGGAAGGTGGCCGAAGCTTACGGTGTCAAGACCATAGAGACTCTCACCGGCTTTAAATATATCGGAGAGAAAATAAAAGAATTTGAAGAGAGCGGCGAATTCAGCTTTATCTTTGGCTATGAAGAGAGCTACGGCTTCCTCGCAGGCACCTTCGCGCGGGACAAGGATGCCATCGGGGCGGCCTGCCTCATTGCCGAGATGGCTGCTTACCACAAGGAAAAGGGGCGCAGCCTGCTGCAGGTTTTGGAGCAGCTTTCCCGGAAGTACGGCTTCTTCCGCGAAGACCTGGTCTCCATCGAGCTGGACGACATGGAGAAGGCGGGTGAGCTCATGCGCGCTTATGAAGCGATCCCGCCGGAGCTGGCGGGGGAGAGGGTCATCGAAAAAAGGGATTACGGGCAGCGCAAAAGCTGGGATCTGCTCGCCGGGGAGGAGCGCCCGGTGGAGCTGCCCCGCTCCGAGGTTCTCTTTTACCGCCTGGAGAGCGGAGCCTGGTTCTGTATCCGCCCTTCGGGCACCGAGCCGAAAATAAAACTCTATTTTTCGGTCAGCGCAGGCAGCGCTGCAGAAGCTGAAGCAAAGCTAAAATCGCTGAAAGAAGAGATCCTTGCCTTCACCAAACAATAGCGCCGCTTTTTTTCAGGGATGCAAGCTAAAAGTCCCCCTTTTTTAAAGGGGGATTTAGGGGGATTTGAATTTAAGGGG
>JAAZHP010000089.1 GCA_012510625.1 Bacillota bacterium | reverse complement strand
TTATTCCAGCCATTTCTGGACCTCTTTTTCCGGGTAGCGGGAAAAGGCAAAAAAGCCGATAAAGCTGGCCACGGATACCGCCAGTATACTCAACTGTACGCCGAGGGGCTCGGCCACATCCTTGCCGAAGGCGGAGAGCAGGTAGCTGAATGTCACCCCGGTCAGGGCGATGGTGGCCTTGAGCGGCACGGCCCGGGCCCCGAAAAACATGGCTTCGCGGCTCTCGCCGCTGCGAATCGCTTCGGCGCGGGCCATGTCGGCGATGGAGGGGTTGATCAATATGGTCAGAATGGCCAGCGGCAAGCCGCAGAGACCGATCATGGCCAGGGCGATATAGAAGGCCGCCCCCTCCATGTTGAAGCTCAGCGGGAAGATTACCGCCGTGGCGATGCCGAGAATGAGCACCCCGCTCATGATCATCTTCTTTTTGCCGATCCGCTTGGCCATCCCGTTAACAAAGGGAAAGCTGAGCAGGGCCACCCCGATGACGATCCCGGCCAGCACCGTCATAAAGCTCTCCTCCCGGCGGAATATGACCACGGCGTAGTACATCAAGCCCAGGGTGACTATGTTCATGGCAAATTGCAGGAACATCTCGCCGGCGAGAAAGATGCGAAAAGGGCGCACGGCAAAAGTCTTGGCCAGCGACTCCAGCGGACCCGCGCCGGAGAGGCTGGCCGGCAGGCAGTGCTTTCTCTCGTCGAAGGAGAAGGTGGCCAGGTAGAGGATCAGGAGCGCCAGCAGGGAAAATCCGCCGATGGCAAGGCGATAGGCCAGGCGCGTCTCCATGCCTCCTGCCTTGAACAGGGCCACAACCTGGGGAAAGATGACGGTGATGAGGACCATCCCCATCAGGCCGAAAAATGCCATGAAGGTGGAAAGGTTGATCCGGAGCGAATTGGTATGCCCCAGCTCGGACATGAGCGCCAGGAAGGGGTTGACATAGGCGGTGAAGGCAATGTAGAAGAGGCACATCAGGGCGGCCAGCCAGGCTCCGTTAACCAGCGCTTCCTGCCCCGGCTGCGGCGGCGTGAAGACGAGGAAGGTAAAGAGGGCGAATGGCAGTGCACTGAGAAGCAGGAACAGTTTCCGCCGCCCGATGCGCGAGCGGCTGTTGTCGCTCAGCGAGGCAATAACCGGGTCGGCCAGGGCGTCAAATACCCGCCCGAGCAGCAAGGCCGTGCCGGTGACGGTGACAAAGCCGAAGTAGGTTCGCTCCGGCACCAGGTTGTGCAGTCCCAGCTCCTTCGGCGGCAGGTAGTAGAAGACGGCATAAAGAATAATCAGCCTCTCCAGCAGGGTAAAGGCAAAGCTGCCGCTGGCATAGAGCACCTGGTTTAACAAGGGCAGCGGCGCAACCTTACATTGTTCCATATCGCTTTTTCTCCTTCCTTGTACCAGTTATCCTTTATTGCTGGCTGCCTTCTTTTTCCGCCGCAAGATGATCCAGGCTACAACGGCCAAAAAGAGGACAGGCAGCAGCAGTATATAAGGCCGGGTCATGTCCCAAAGGACCATGAGGAAAAGCGCCGCGGCCGTGCCGGGACGCATTGTCTCCACCGTGCCGATGCGGCTCCCCGTCTCGCTGTAATAGGGATTCACCATGGGGTAGCCTGATGGCCCTGCAGGCTGCCTGCTTAAGTATTCCACTGCCGCCTGCCAGACCTTCAATTCCTTGTCGCCGTCATAGATAATTAGGCTGGCAATATCATCCACCGTGTTGCCTTCGCTGTCTTTCGGTTCAATGGCCATCCAGGGCAGCAGCGCGTTGGCCTGCGGCAGGGCCGCCTCCAACAGGGCGTAGTCCGAGACAATGTAGTAGAGGTTGTCGTCGCCGCGCCGCAGGGGGCTGTAATCCTCGTCGGCGCCGGTTTGCGGGCCGCTGCCGGTATAGCGTTCCGCCTTGATCACCGCCCTGGTGCTGGGAAAGGGGAGTTCCAGTCCCGGGATTCGGAAGAGCACAACCCGCTCCGGGTCGTATTCATAACGCAGTCCTGATACCTGCAAAAAGTAGTCGTCGCCCATGTATTGCGAAGCGATGGCCGATATCTCCAGCATGCGCAGCACCTCTTCCCCGGTGAAGTAGGCTCCGGCCAGGGGATAGCCGGGGCTGCCGTCGCGCCCGCGTCCCAGGCCCACCGCCTCGGTAATGTCGTAGAAGGAAATAAAGCCCCGGGAGTGAGCCGCCATGCCGGGAATTACCGGGTGGCGGATGATGCCGCTGCCCTGGAAAGCAAAATCAACCTTGCGCCCTGTTTTTTCTTCTACGATAAAGCGCATTGCATCGGTGACAAAGTTGCCCATGCGGTTCTCTTCGTTTGGCGGCTTATTCCACAGGATGAAATCTGAAGCGGCCACCGGCTCCAGGATATGCTCAACAAGGCCGCCGGTAAGCTCCTTGACAAGGCCGTTGGCGGCGTCGATGGAGTCCTCCACGGCCCTCTCTATGTCCGGGTCCAGGGGTATGGAATGATCGAGAAGCAGCAGGTAGGGGGAGCCGCTTTCGCCGTTCCGCGCTCTCACCTCACCGGTGGAGCGATTGTAGGAAAGCTCCAGGACGCCCAGGTGGCGCAGGAACGCCCCCGTTTGGACGATGAGCGTGCCGTTGACGAGAAGCGGCTCCTCCAGGGCCGTGTGCGAATGCCCCCCGATGATAATGTCTATGCCCGCCACCTTTTCGGCCAGCTCCCTATCTTCATCTTCGCCGCAATGGGTGACGGCGATGACCAGGTTAACGCCCAGCTCTTGCAGGCGGGAGACGGCTCCGCGGGCCGTCTTCTCCTGGTCGATAATTTCCACGGGCCCCCGATCCACGATCACGCTGGTGGCTTCTTTGCCCACCAGGCTGAAGAAGCCGAGGCGCAGCCCGTTTTCAAGTTCCAGGACATGGATGTCCTTGAGTTCGGCAGAGGCCAGGGGGTGCTTCTCCGGGATGAGCAGGTTTGTGCCCAGCAGGGCCGTTTTTGCGTGCGCCTCCGGGTAGCCGGCCTCGGCCAGGCAGCGGGCCAGCACGTCGGGGCTGTAATCGAATTCATGGTTGCCGATGGCGGCAACATCGTAGCCCATTTGCTGCATCAGCTTCAATTCAGTGGCTTCGCCTTGCAGCGTCAGCCAGCTGAAAACTGTCCCCCCGGTGAAGTCGCCGGCGTTGATCAAGACGACCGGCTCGTCCAGGGCCGCTTTTGCGTCGCGCATGTCGCGCACCGCGGCGGCCAGGCGGGCAAATCCTCCTACGGTCTGGTTTTCCCTCTCCGGGTGGAAGTCTATCGCCGGGCCGTGGGGGATTAGCGACGCATGCTCGTCGTTGGTATGGAGAATGGTAAAGTAAAGCTCGTGGCCGGTATTTTCATAGCCTGTCACTGCACCGCCGGTAAAGAGCAGTGTTGCAGTTAAAACAAGAATAAATACCGGCACAGTTAATTTTCCGGGTTTCCTTTTACCTGGCATGCCACCGGATACCTCCTTGCGTTATGGTGAGCGGGTTTTTAATTTTTTTGGCATCAACTTGCAGCCGAGGCGGACGCCGAGGTATAACCACAGCGGATAAGTGGCGAAAATAAATCCGCCGGCCAGGTGGACGTAAAAGGGGGCCTCTTGCGGCGTTATGTACGGCCACTTCATTATCCCCGAGCCCAGCATGAAGTTAAATCCCGAAGGCGATTCGCCGATCAGTGGAAATAAAGCGGCAAAGCGGTGCAAAAAATCTGCGCCGGGCCGGTTGAAATACAGCGAAAGGCTGGCCCAGTAAAAGAGAGCCATTGTAGCCACCGAAAGAAGTGGGATAGAGATCTGCTCTTTCAAGTGCCGCCCGAGCAGCCTCCGGCCAATATAAACTATGAGCAATCCGATGAGAATCAGCAGGCCCGGGTCCAGCAGGAAACTGCCCAGGGGCAGCATGATAACCCACATGGCCAGTATGAGCGTTGCCGCCATTATCTTTTTCATGTTTGGCCCCTCCCTTCAGGTTTGTTCAATTTCCTTCGGGCTTCACCCTGCAATCTTTCGTCGATAATCCCCGCCGCCCGCATGGCCAGGGCCATGATCGTCAGCTGCGGGTTAACCCCGAGCGAGGTGGGGATGATGCTCCCGTCTACGATGTAAAGACGTTCCACGTCCCAGCTTTCACAGCTGCTTTTGACCACGGAATACTTCGCGTCGGCGCCCATGCGGCAGGTGCCCATGGGGTGGTAGGCGGTCAGCGCGTCGAAGTCTGACGGCTTCAACCTGGCTCTCTCCAGGTCTGCCAGCTGCCGTGCTCCGGTGATCTCGCTGAAACCGGCGATAGGCGTGTAGACTTTCCTGGCTCCGGCTGCAAACCAGATCTGGGCCATAAGCGATACGGCAAACTTGGCCTTATTAAGATCTGCTCCTCTGAACCGGTATCTAACCAGGGGCCTGTCTTTTAACAGCGGTGATACTGTAACCGTTCCCCCGGAGCCGGTTTCAGAGATCATCCCTCCAAAAATGCCCGTGTACGGGTAGCTGTTCATGTGGAGGCGGTGTTTCCGGCCGGATAGCGGCAGGTTCATGGCATGGATGCCCGGCGGCATGGTGCCGCCTTCCAGCATGATATCATCAGCGGCAAATTCATCTATGTAGCTGCTCTGGGGGATCCCCTTGGGATTATCCAGGCGCCGGTCCAGTTCTGCTATGGTGGAGACACAGGGATGGATATGCAGGTTGCGGCCGACTTGCCCGGAGGAGTTGCAGATCTTTTGCTTTAACAGCAGGTAGGGGCTGTAGATGGCTCCTGCAGCCAGGACCACTATCCGGGCGTGGATTTTAATTTCCGCGGGGGATGGATCCAGCGCTATTGCGGACACACCGGTGGCACAGCCGTCTTTATTGATGATGATTCTTTCTGCGCGGCACCGGCTCAGCAGCGTAGCCCCGGCGGCCAAAGCGGCGGGGATGTATGAAACGTTCATGCTCTGTTTGGCATCCGAGGGGCAGCCGAAGGCACAAACCCCGAATCCTTCGCAATCCTTGGCATTGCGGGGCAGCCAGCCGCCGGAAAGTCCCATCTTTTGAGCGGCTTCCAGGAAAATCTGCGCGTTTTTGCCGGCTGTTTCCGGGTCTGCCCGCTTTACAAAAAGGAATTCCTCCACGGCTTTATATAAGAGATCCATCTCCGTTTCGTCAATATCTGTCAAGCCGTAGCTAAGCTGCCATCGCTTCAGGACCCGGCGGGGCATGCGCAGGCAGGTTCCCGAATTAATTGTAGTAGTCCCGCCTACGGTACAACCCAGAGGAAGCAGGAACAGTGGTGTGCCGATGGCTAAGCTCTGGCCGGCTTGGCGGTACATCTTGAGAATTGATTCCAGGGGATTAAGGTTGAAATCTTCGCGGGTAAAATAGCGGCCTTCCTCGATTATGACCACATTATAGCCCAGTTCAGCCAGCTCCTTGGCCACCACGGCTCCGCCTGCTCCGGAGCCGATCACGGCGATATCGGCATCCATTTCCCGGGGCCATGCTATTTGAATGGAACGCTTCATTTATACCTCCCCAAAGTTCGTTTCTGCCGAACGGGCTCTTTTAACAGCGGGTGACCACTCTCCGGTTTGCCTCTTCCTTTAAAACCCGGGCATTGAAGCCCAGCCTTTCCTGCTCCGCTTCTTGGGAGTAATAGATCAGTTTTACCGGCAGCCCGGCCAACAGGACCAGGCCCCGGCAGAAAGGGGCCCTGCTCAGGTGCAACCGGTTCAGGTAGTCCTGGCGCTTTTCCGG
>JAAZHP010000088.1 GCA_012510625.1 Bacillota bacterium | reverse complement strand
TTTTTACGAGGGCGGGATCAAGAAAACGAGCGACGGGGTTGGGCTCTCTTATGAGGTTTTTGAACATCCCGAGGATGTTAGCCAGGAGCAGCTGGAGAAGGCGGTAGCCGCTGTCGGCGCCGACAGCTCCATTCACGGCATCCTCATGTTCGCTCCGCTGCCGAAGCATCTTGACGAGAAGAAGATTCGCTCGCTCATTCCGGTGGAGAAGGACGTGGACTGCATGACCCTGGGCAGCGCGGGGAAGGTCTTTGCCGACGATCTGACCGGTTTCCCGCCCTGTACTCCCACCGCCTGCATGGAGATGCTGAAATTCTACGATATTCCGCTCAAGGGGAAGAAGGTTACCGTGGTCGGCCGCTCCATGGTCGTGGGCAAGCCGGTGGCCATGCTGCTGCTGCGCGAGCATGCCACGGTGACGATCTGCCATTCGCGCACTGAAAACCTGGACCAGGTCTGTGCCGCCGCCGACATCCTCGTTGCCGCCGTGGGCAGGGCCAAAATGATCGGCAGCAGCTACGTCAAGCCGGGACAGATTGTCATAGACGTGGGCATCAACGAGGATCCCGACAATCCCGGCAAATACTGCGGTGACGTTGATTTTGACGCGGTGGAGCCCATTGTGGAGAAAATCTCTCCCGTTCCCGGCGGGGTGGGCTCGGTCACAACCATCGTTCTCTGCAAGCACACGGTGATGGCCTGCGAAATGCAGCACAGTTAGTTAACTCGGTGCCTGGCACCGAGTTAACTAACTCTGTTCCTTGAGAAAAGAAAAAGTATGTGTTATAATTTTTTCACCAAGAGGCATAAGTGGTGCAGTATTCTAGTTGGCTCTCCCTCTTCGAGAACGGGCCTAAAAATCCGTTAAGGGCACATCGATGAAGTTCCTGGTGCTGGCTGCCGAAGCCCAGTCGGGGGCTGGTGCTGGGAGTTAAGAAGGACGGGGCGATCTACAAAGGCATGTAGGCGTTGACCCTGCCTTCGCGGAGACCCAATGATGGTGGCTGTTTGCCTGAAGGCTGCGGCTACTGCTTGGGAATGAACCTGCATGCGGTGAAAGCTGGGTGCAGTGTAGCCTGCCTTGAGTGGTGTGGGCGGGGGGAGGAGAAATTCCTGAAACCCACTCTGCAAAAGAGGCTAGGAGAGGACAGGAGCCAGTGAGGAAATCTCCTAGACTGCTCTCTGAAAGAGAGGCATGCCAGGGATTAAAGTGCGAGCTAAGTGGCAATCCAGTTCCGCCAGTGGCGACATGGCGGGAATAATCTGAAAAGGGAACTGCCTTCTCGGTGACGAGAGGTGATTATTCGGGAAAACCTGCTGGACCTAAGCCGCAACGTTTACCTGGCTTGCTACCACTTATGTTTTTTTGTACATATTCCGGGCTATTCCGGCAGAGGAGTATGTCCGGGAGGCATTATGCTTAAGCTAAAAAACAATCTAGCCGGCATCCGCGATGCCGGCGTGGAATGGTGATGAGGTGGGAAAAGGCAAGCGTAAACGTCCGCCGGGTCGCTGGATAGTCAGCATCACCATCTGGTCTTTTATCCTGGCAGTTGTTATCGCTATTGTAACCCGACTGCTGCTTAATGCCATCTATTCGCTTCTGCTTTCTTTCTTGATATTAACCGCCGTGATCCTGCTGGGCATAATCTTTGATATAATTGGCACCGCCGCCGCGGCGGCAGAGCAGGCTCCGCTCAATGCCAGGGCTGCCCGCAAAATGGACGGCGCCCGGCGGGCGGTGGATCTGGTTCAGAATGCCGACCAGGTGGCCAACTTTTGCAATGATGTCATCGGCGATATCAGCGGCATTGTCAGCGGGACGCTGGCGGCGGTGATTGTCTCGCGGCTGGCTGCCGCGAGCGTCTTTGAAAAGGTGGAAGTTTATGGAGGAATATTATTGACCGCCTTGGTGGCGGCGTTAACCGTGGGAGGGAAAGCCTGGGGCAAGAATCTGGCCATAACCCGCTCTACCGAGATTATCGCCTTTGCCGGAAAAATTCTTACCAGGCTGGATAGAATTCGAGATTGGCTCCTTTTCCGCGCTAAAACGGGGTGATTAGTGAATGGAGGAATTTCCCGGCCGGTTGAAGCTTCCTGAAGATTTGAAGAACCTGAAGATCGCTGAACTGGAAGAACTGGCCGCAGAAATAAGAAACTACATGATCCGGACAGTGGCGGATACCGGCGGCCATCTGGCACCGAATCTGGGGGTAGTGGAGCTGGCTTTGGCCCTGCACAGCACTTTCCAAAGCCCTCGCGACCGGATCATCTGGGATGTGGGCCACCAGAGCTACCCGCACAAACTTCTTACCGGCCGCTGGGATCGCTTTCCCACGCTGCGCCGCTACCGGGGGCTGAGCGGTTTTCCCAAACCGGCGGAAAGCGAACACGACCCCTTTGGAACGGGGCACAGCTCCACTTCCATATCGGCCGCTCTAGGCCTGGCCCTGGCCCGGGATTTTTATGGCGGCAACTACAAGGTTATAGCTGTAATCGGCGACGGCGCCTTTACCGGGGGGATGGCCTACGAGGCACTGAACCATGCCGGTCATGTCAAGACCGACCTGATCGTTATTTTAAACGACAATAAGATGTCTATCAGCTCCAATGTGGGAGCCATGTCTGATTACCTGGGAAGGATCCGCTCCGATCCCAAGTATTCGCGGTTGAAGGCTGAATTCGAGCAGATGCTTAACCGGGTTCCCCTGGTGGGCAAGAAGATGGTGGAATCCGCCGAAAGGCTCCGGGGAGGCCTGAAATACCTGATCACACCGGGGATGATCTTTGAAGAACTTGGCCTCACCTATTTCGGCCCCGTTGACGGGCACAATATCGCCGCCCTGAAAAGAACCCTCCGGCAGGCGGCGCGGATGAAAGGCCCGGTCCTGGTGCATGTTCTCACGGAGAAGGGGAAGGGCTATCACTATGCCGAGGCGGCGCCGGAGCGTTTTCA
>JAAZHP010000087.1 GCA_012510625.1 Bacillota bacterium | reverse complement strand
TGGGACACCGGGGACGTACCTGTTTGTCCCACTTGAGACGGGTAATATGACAGGCTTATGGTGAGATAATATTTTACAATGCAGGCGAGTCATACCTCACCCAATTTACTAAAAGCAGAAAGGCAGCAAGAACAGAGGACTGAATTTTTCCTGCCTCTATGCTCTTGCTTCCTGCTTCATGAACATGGAGGTTGTCATGTCACCTTCAGAACTGGACATCAATAAGATCCTTTTGGTTTTGCCTCATCGTTACCCCTTTCTGCTCGTTGACCGGATTACCGGGCTGGTGCCCGGCAAAAGTGCGACGGGATACAAAAATGTAACCATCAACGAGCCTTTTTTCCAGGGACATTTTCCGGGTGAGCCGATTATGCCGGGGGTGCTCATTGTTGAAGCCCTGGCCCAGGTGGGGGCGGTGGCGCTGCTCAGCGCAGAAGAATCAGCGGGGAAACTGGCTCTCTTCGCCGGGATCAACCGCTTTCGCTTCAAGCTTCCCGTCCGCCCCGGGGATCGCCTGGAACTGGAGGCTGCTTTGACCGGGCGGCGCGGTGGGATCGGCAAAGCGGAAGCCGAGGCCAGGGTTGAAGGCAAGATCGCCGCTGCGGGTGAGCTCATGTTTGCCCTGGTCGACCGCCATGATCCGGAAGGCTTTAATTGACTTTTTCCTGGGAAAGATGTATTTTTAGCTTGCCGGCGCCGTTAAAGCCGGGCTCTTATCAAGAGTGGAGGAGGGACGGCCCCGATGAATCCCGGCAACCGGATTATGTCAAAGGATCACGGTGCCAATTGCCGCAGGAGAGGAATAGGCTCTCCTGGAAGATGGGAGGTGGCCTGAAACCTCTTCTTCGAAGAGGTTTTTAATTTACCAATAAGGAGGCGGATTGAATGAACCACAACTACAGGCTATTTACTTCTGAATCAGTCACGGAAGGCCATCCGGACAAGCTGGCTGACCAGATCTCCGATGCCATTCTCGATGCCATAATCGCGGAGGATCCGGTAGCAAGAGTGGCTGTGGAAACCATGGTCACGACCGGTATGGTTTTTGTCTGCGGGGAGATCACCACCAAATGCTATGTGGATATTCCCAGGATAATCCGGGACAAGGTCAAGGAAATCGGCTATACCAGGGCCAAGTACGGCTTTGACGGCGATACCTGTGCCGTTATTACTTCCATTGACGAGCAGTCGCCGGACATCGCCCTGGGGGTGGACAGCGCTTTGGAGTTAAAAAAGATGCTATCCGGAGATCCCTTTGACCGGATCGGGGCCGGGGACCAGGGAATTATGGTCGGTTACGCCTGTGATGAAACAGAAGAGCTGATGCCGCTGCCCATCTCACTGGCCCACAAGCTGGCCCAGCGGCTGGCTGCTGTTCGCAGAGCAGGCCTGCTCCCCTACCTGCGCCCCGACGGCAAATCCCAGGTCACTATAGCTTATCAAGACGGTAAGCCGCAGCGCCTGGAGACGGTTGTGGTCTCAGCCCAGCATAGCGAAGAGGTTTCCTCGGAGCAGATCGAGAAAGATATTAATAAGCATGTTATTGCCAAAGCGGTTCCGCCGGAGTTGCTTACCGAGAAGACGCGCATCCTGGTAAATCCCACCGGCCGCTTTGTTGTGGGGGGGCCGCAGGGAGATGCCGGATTGACCGGGCGAAAAATAATGGTCGATACTTACGGCGGCTGCGCGCTGCATGGCGGGGGCGCTTTTTCCGGTAAAGATCCCACCAAAGTCGACCGCTCTGCCGCATATGCCGCCCGTCATGTGGCCAAGAATATTGTTGCCGCCGGGCTGGCCCGCAGGTGTCAGGTGCAGGTGGCCTATGTTATAGGGGTGGCCCAACCTGTATCGATAAACGTGGATGCATTTGGCACTGAAACCGTGCCGGTGGAGCTTATCGAAAAGTTAATCCGGAAACATTTTGATCTCCGCCCGGCGGCAATTATCGAACAGTTTGACCTGCGCCGGCCCATATACCAGCCGCTGGCCGCTTACGGTCATTTTGGGCGGCCCGAGCTCGATCTCCCCTGGGAGAAGCTCGATCGGGTGAAACAGTTAAAAGAAGATGCCACCTAGTTAGTTAAATCGGTGCCTGGCACCTAGTTAACTAAATGGAGGAGATTTTCTGGAGGATCTGGAGAGATTTGAAGGAACCCTGGAAAAGATCAGGTATTACAACGAAGAGAGCTCTTACCTGGTAGGGCGGCTGCGCTGCAGCAGCGGCGAGGCGGTCACCATTGTGGGCAGTTTTCCGCCGCTGCAGGAAGGGGAAAGCCTGCTTGTCACCGGGAAGTGGCAGCTCCATCACCGTTACGGCCGCCAGGTGGCGGTGGAGCGCTGGGAACGGCTCCTTCCCGCTACTGAGGTGGGTTTGAAGCGCTACCTCTCTTCGGGGCTGATCAAGGGTATCGGTCCGGTAACGGCCGATGCAATCGTGAAAGCCTTCGGAATGAAGGCCCTGGAGATAATGGAGAAAGAGCCGGAGCGGCTGCAGGAGATACCGGGGATCGGGCCCAAAAGGGCGGCGCTCATCCTGGAGAGCTTCAGCGAATACCGCGAAATGCAGGATGTTCTAGTTTTTCTGCAGGGGTATGGCATCGGGGTGGGGCAGGCGCTGCGGCTATACCGCCATTACGGTCCCCGGGCGGTTGACCGGGTCAAGGAGAATCCTTATAGCCTGGCCGAAGAGGTGCTGGGGATCGGCTTTAAAACCGCAGACCGTATTGCCCGCCGGATGGGGCTATCTGCCGGGGACCCGGCCCGTGTCCGCGCGGCGCTTCTTTTTGCTCTCAGCGATGCCGCCGAGAAAGGCCATGTTTACCTGCCGCGGGAGCTTATTGCGGAGCAGGCCGGCCAGCTTTTAGCTATTCCCGGTGAAGAGATGCCGGAAATTTCTATGGAAGAACATCTCGAGCAGCTGGCCAGGGAGAGAAAAATCCACCGTGAGGATACGGAAGCCGGTGAAATCATCTATGCCGCCCCTTACTTTTATGCGGAGCGGGATGTGGCCCGGCAGTTGATCAGGCTGGCCGCTGCGCCGCGGCAGTGGGGATCCCGCCGGAAGGAAGAAGCCATGGCTGCCGCTGCGGGAAAAGAGAGCGGGCTGACTGCGGAGCAGCGCCTGGTCCTGGAGCAGGCGTTAAGCTGCGGGGTTCTAGTGGTTACGGGAGGACCCGGCACCGGCAAAACCACCACCATCAGGGCCCTTCTTTCCCTCTTTCATTTACTGAGGCAGAAGGTGCTGCTGGCTGCTCCCACGGGGCGGGCCGCCAAAAGGGTCAGCGAAGCCACCGGTGAGGAGGCCTTTACCATCCACCGCCTCCTGGAATACAGCTATATCGAGGGAGAAGGGTTCAGGTTCCTGCGCCATGCGGAGCGCCCCCTGGAAGCCGATGTGCTGATCATAGACGAGTCCTCCATGGTTGACCTCATGCTCATGTATCATCTGGTCAGGGCCATACCGGAAGGCTGCCGCCTCATCCTGGTCGGGGATGCGGATCAGCTTCCCGCGGTGGGTGCGGGCAACGTGCTTAAAGATATCCTGGCGTCGGAGGTTGTTCCCGCTGTCCGCCTCAATTATATCTTCAGGCAAGCCCGCGAGAGCTTGATTACGCTCAACGCACACCGGGTCAACCGGGGGGAGATGCCCCATCTCAATGTAAGGCATAAAGATTTTTTCTTTATCGAGGAGGCCGTCCCCGACATGGTCGCCAGCAAGGTGGTGCAGCTTTGCTGCGAGCGGATTCCCAATTACGGGCCCTTTGATCCCGTTGCGGATGTGCAGGTGATTACGCCCATGCGGCGGACTTCTGCCGGGGTGGAGCGGCTCAACAAACTGCTGCAGAATGCGCTCAATCCTTATGACAGGCGGAAAAGTGAAATAACCGCGCACGGAACTACTTTCCGCGTTGGCGACAAGGTGATGCAGATCCGGAATAACTACCAGAAAGAGGTCTACAACGGCGACATCGGATTGATCAGCAGCATCGATCTGGAAGAAGGCCAGCTCACCGTGACCTTTCGCGATGCCGCTGTCAGCCGCCCCGTAGCCTATGATTTCAGCGAGCTCGATGAGCTGACCCTCTCCTATGCCATCTCCGTGCACAAAAGCCAGGGCAGTGAATACCCGGTCATCGTGATGCCGGTAATCACCCAGCATTACCTGCTGCTGCAGCGCAATCTCCTCTATACCGGTATTACCCGCGCCCGGAAGCTGGTTGTTCTTGTAGGGACCAGGAAAGCCCTGGCCATCGCCGTGCGCAATAACCGCGCCGAGGAGCGCTACACCTACCTCAACAGCCGTTTACGCCGGGAAGGTGAAAACATTGCCGGAAGAAATGGGAAGAGCGAGTAAAGCAAGGTCCCCGGCCTGGAACTGGGCCGAATCTTTCTGGCGCCTCCTTTTTCCTCCCCGCTGCCTCACCTGTGAAGCGCTGCTTCCGCCGCCGCCGGGGCTCCCCCTGTGCCGCTCCTGCCATCAGCTCTTTACCCCCGCCGGTTTGATTTGCCCCCGGTGCGGCCTGCTCTTTCAGCTCCGGCAGTCCTGTGATTGTCCGTCAGAAGCGCTTCCGTTGCGGGGGCTTTTTGCCCTCTCCTGGTATGAAGGAGCCTGGCGGCGCATGCTCCACCGGTTAAAATTTGAAAAGAGACGCAGCCTGGCCCGCCCCCTGGGGCGCTGGCTGGGAGAGCTTATTGCCATTGAGACCTGCTGGGAACCGGAGCTGGTTGTTCCGGTGCCGCTGCACAGGCAGCGGCTGGCCGAACGCGGCTACAACCAGGCTTTTCTCCTGGCCCGCTTTGCAGCCCAGGCGCTGCAGATTCCCCTGCGTCTCCTGCTGATAAAGCCAAAGCCGACGCTGCCTCAGAGCAGCCTCTCTTTCCACCGGCGGAAGGAGAATATCTACGGCGCTTTTGCTTACAGGGGAGGGCCTTTGCCGGGAAGGAGAGCCTTGCTGATAGACGATATCTACTCCACTGGAGCAACCATGCAGGAAGCCGCAAAGGTGCTCTCTGAGGAGGGGTTAATTGTTTTCGGAGCGGCAGCTGCCTATACCCCGCGGATATATTAAGCAACCCTCTTCCCGCGGTGCTGAAGGATTTTTCCACGGCTTGGGGAATAGTATTGATAGTAAAAAGGCTGAGAAGGAGGATGCGCATGGAAATCAAGGTCCGCGGGAAAAACATCGACGTTACTGCAGCCCTGGCTGATTATGCTAAAAAAAAGGTAAGGAAGCTTACCAAGTACCTGAACCGGCCCAGGGAAGTTCAGGTAGCCATGAGTGTAATCCGGGAGGAACATATCGTCGAAGTAACGGTAATATTAAACGGCCTGATTTTACGCGGCGAAGAGTCAACGGGCGATATGTATGCCTCTATCGATATGGTTGTTGACAAGCTGGAGAAGCAGCTGGTCAAGTATAAGACCCGGCTGAACAAGTCTTTGCGCCAGCAGGGTATCCGCGCCATCAACGAGAAGCTGCTCTCTCCCGCGATGCTGGAAGGGGATGAAGAAGAAGCCCGGGTGGTAAAGACAAAACGTTTCCCCCTGAAGCCGATGCACCTGGAAGAGGCGATCATGCAGATGAATCTTCTGGGGCATGACTTTTTTGTCTTTGCCAATGCCGAAAGTGAAAAGGTAAATGTGCTTTACCGGCGCAAAGACGGCGATTACGGCCTCATAGAGCCGGAATACGGACCCTAAAAAAAAGCGCTTTATGCAAACAAACAAGTTGCTCTGATCTAGAAAGGTTTATTGCTGATGGGCGAAGGCGTCAGTGTGGTCATTTTTGAAGGAACGGCGGCGGCCAGCCCCGTTGAAAAGATGCTGGTCCGGGTGCGGCAGGCGCTGCTCCATGACAACCTGGAAAAATTAAGCCGGCTGGAGGGGGTGGGGCGGGTTTTCTTAATCACGAATAATCCCGCCCTGGCAGAGATGGCCCGCTCCACAGGGGCGGAAATGATCCTCAACCGGCAGCATCCGGACAGCTTTCATTTCGGCAATGAGCTGAAAAAGCTGGTTCTGGAGAGAAAGCTGAAAAAAGTATTCTACCTCAGCGGGGCCGGCTGCCCCCTCATCACCATGGCCGAGCTGGAGCAGATTTGCGAAAAGCTGGCCGGCCGGCCAAGTTTGCTTTACGCGAATAATATCCAGTCTGCAGACATCATCGCCTTTACCGTTCCCGATAATTTTTCCGCTGCTGCTCTAGATGAGATGGACAACAGCCTGGCAATGACGCTGCGCGACCAGTGCGGCATGGAGCTGGAGCTGATGCCGCAGACCCTGGGGCTGCTCTTTGACCTTGATACGCCGGCGGATATGCTTGTCCTCGGGGCCGGCCCCTTTGCCGGGCCGCGGGCCAGGGCCGTTCTCGATGACCTGGCCCTTGATTACTCGCTCCTGGAACGGGCCAAGGATGTGCTGCGGGACAGCTACCGGGATGTGGCCCTAATCGGCCGGGTCGGCGCCCCCATCATCGAGCGGATGAATGCGCTGCTAAAGCTGCGGCTGCGGGTTTTCTCTGAAGAGCGCGGAATGAAGGCACTGGGAAGGCAGGCGAGCGGCGAAGTGGTCTCCCTGCTGGGATTTCTCATCGAACATGCCGGTTTGGAGCGCTTTTTTGACTACCTGGCGCAGGTGGCGGACTGCGCCTTTATCGACAGCCGGGTCCTTTTCGCCCACTACAAATATAATTTTTCCGACAGGGAGCGCTTCCTGTCGGACCTGGGCTTCTGGGAGGATATTGAGCACCCCTGGCTGAAAGAGTTTACCCGCACTGCCATGCAGTGTCCCATCCCGGTCATTCTCGGCGGCCACTCCCTTGTTTCGGGCAGCCTCTGGGCCCTTACCTGCGAACTTGACCCGGCGCTGCGAGTAGATTCATGCTGACTCTCTCCATTTTTGAGCCTCGCGCGGGCAGGCTTGTTTTTTGAAGCTTCCCTATGGTAAAATAAGACTGCGCATAAGGAACCGCGGGGTTCCTTTTTTCAGATCGCTGTTAAATGAAGAAAAGAGGTGTGCCCAATGGCCGGGCTCCTGCAGAAGATCTTTGGCGGCTCCAACGAAAGAGAGGTGCGCCGCCTGTGGAAAATAGTGGAACAGGTCAATGCCCTGGAGGGGCAGATGGAGGCGCTGGCCCGGGCTGATTTTCCGGAGAGGACCGCCCGCTTGAAAGAGCGGCTGGGCCTGGGTGAAAGCCTGGAAGAGCTGCTCCCGGAAGCCTTTGCCCTGGTGCGGGAAGCGGCGAAGCGCACCGTGGGGATGCGCCCCTATGATGTCCAGGTCCTCGGCGGCATTGTCTTGCACCAGGGACGCATTGCCGAGATGAAGACCGGTGAGGGGAAGACGCTGGTGGCGACGATGCCCGCCTACCTGAACAGCCTGAGCGGCAAGGGGACGCATATAGTTACGGTAAACGACTACCTGGCCCGCCGCGACAGCGAATGGATGGGGCCCATCTACAAGCTCCTCGGCCTTACGGTGGGGCTGGTCGTCCATGACCTCACCCCAAGGGAGCGGCAGCAGGCTTACCGGGCGGATATTGTCTACGCCACCAATAACGAGCTCGGTTTTGACTACCTGCGCGACAACATGGCTCTTTACCAGGAGGAACTGGTTCAAAGAGAGCTCCACTATGCCATTGTTGACGAGGTGGACAGCATCCTCATCGACGAAGCCCGGACACCGCTCATTATCAGCAGCCGCCTGGAGACAAGACAGGAATACAACCGCTTCCGCGGCGATGTAGAGCAGCTGCTGCGGAAACAGAACCGGCTGGTTGCTGAGCTGTTGAAAGAGGCCCGGGAACTGCTGGAGCAGGGAGACAAAGAGGATGCCGCCGAAAAACTGCTGCTGGTCCGCCGCGGCGCTCCAAGAAATAAAAATCTGCTCAAGTTGATCAAGGAGCGGGGCATGGAGAAGCTGGTGGAGCGGATCAAGCAGATCCTGATGACCGAGAAAAAGATGGCCCAGTTTGACGAACAGCTTTACTTTACCATCGACGAGATTACGCGGGCCGTTACCATCTCCCAGCAGGGCTACCGGGAGCTGGTTCGGGGCAACCCGGAAATGGCCCGGCTCCTCGGCTTCGAGGCGGCCCCGGAAGCTGCCGCGTCAGAGAGCATGGGCGAAGAAGATGAAAGCGGCGCCGGCGAGCAGTTGCACTGCATTCACCAGTTGCTGAAAGCATACTCTCTCTATGAAAAAGATGTGGATTACGTGGTGCAGGACGGCAAGGTGGTTATCGTGGACGAGTTCACCGGCCGCCTCATGTGGGGACGGCGCTACTCCGAAGGGCTGCATCAGGCCATCGAGGCCAAGGAGAAAGTAGAGGTGCAGGCCGACACCCGCACCGTCGCTTCTATTACTTTTCAGAACTATTTCCGGATGTACGAGAAAGTGGCCGGGATGACCGGCACGGCTGCTACAGAAGAGGAAGAATTCCGTAAAATCTACGGTATGGATGTGGTGGTCATTCCCACCAACCGGCCGCTCATCCGGGAGGAGTTGCCTGACCTTGTCTACAAGAGCGAACGGTCCAAGTTCCAGGCAGCCGTGGATGAGATCGAGCGGCGCCACGCCCTGGGGCAGCCGGTCCTGGTAGGGACCATTTCCGTGGAGAAGTCGGAGATGCTCAGCCGGATGCTCAAGCGGCGGGGAATTCCTCACGAGGTGCTTAATGCGGTGAACCATTCCCGCGAAGCGCAGATCATTGCCCAGGCCGGGCGTAAAGGAGCGGTTACCATTTCGACCAACATGGCCGGCCGGGGCACCGATATCATTCTCGGGGGAAACCCGGAATTCCAGGTCAAGCAGCGGCTGGAGAAAGAGTTTGGGGCGAAGGAGCATGAGCTTGACCCGGAGCGGCAGCAAGAATGGGAAAAAAGGCGGCGGGTTTTGATGGCGGAAGCCAACCGCCTGGTGGAGCAGGAGCGCAAGGAGGTTATTGCCCTGGGCGGCCTGCACGTGCTCGGCACCGAGCGCCATGAAAGCAGGCGCATTGACAATCAGCTGCGCGGCCGCTCCGGCCGGCAGGGGGACCCCGGTTCATCGCAGTTTGTAGTCTCACTGGAAGACGACCTCATGCGCCTTTTCGGCGCGGACAATATTGCTTCCCTGATGGAGCGCTTCGGCTTTGAAGAGGATGTCCCCATTGAACATCCCCTGGTAAGCAGGGCCATCGAGCAAGCCCAGAAAAGGGTGGAATCGCGCAACTTTGAAATACGCCGCCACCTGCTTGAGTATGACGATGTTCTCAACAAGCAGCGCGAGGTGATCTATGGACAGCGCAGGCAGGTCCTGGAGGGCATGGATATGCGCCAGGCCATCCTGGACATGGTAGAGGAGGTAATCTCGCGCGAACTGGACACCTATTTCCAGGAGCAGGACTTTCTCGAAGAACCGGCAGCCCGTGCCCTGCTGCAGGCGGGTGAAAATTCCTTTTTGCGCAAGGGCAAGATAACCGTACCCATGGTCCTGGAACTGGGGCGGGAGGAGGTAAAGCGGCTTCTTCTCGATGAAGCCCGCGCTTTTTACGAGTACCGCGAAAAGGAACTCGGTGCCGGGATTATGCGCGAACTGGAACGGGTAATCCTGCTGCGCACGGTGGACCGGCATTGGATGTATTATATTGACGAGATGCACCAGCTGCGCCAGGAGATTAATTTGCGGGCTTACGGGCAGAGAGACCCCCTTGTGGAATACCGCCTGGAGAGTTTCGAGATGTTTGAGGGGATGATCCGGACAATTCAGGAGGAGGTTGTCCGCGGAATTTATATGGCCCGCGTGGCCGCGCCCCCTCGCCGCCGCGCCGCTTACGGCCCGGCCGCCGCGATCCGCCCGCGGTTGCAGGAGAGCGCTCAGGGAAGCGGCGTAAGAGCCGGGAGAGGCGAAGCCTCACCCGCCGGAACCGCCCCTGCGAAGCGTCAGCCCGTTACGGCGGGGGAAAAGATCGGCAGAAACGCGCCATGCCCCTGCGGCAGCGGTAAAAAGTATAAAAAGTGCTGCGGCGCCTGATCCTGCCTGAGCCCGGACGCAGATTGGTCTAAAGAGCAGAGTGTTAAAAAATCTAGGAAAAGAAAGGTGAGGTTTAATGCTGAAAGAATATAGCGAAGCGCTGGCCCGGCAGCGGAAGCGCTTTCAGGAAATGGGGGCTTCGCTTTGAGTATGCCCGCAAGGCAGCCCTTTTAAAGGAAGCCGAGCAGAAGGCATCCGATCCCGCTCTCTGGAAAGAGGGCGCGCGGGCCCAGGAGTTCATGAAAGAGTTGGGCGCTTTGCGCGAGCAACTGCGCCCGCTGCAGGATCTGGAAGCGCGACTGGAAGAGATTGAGGTGCTGCTGGAGCTGGCCAGTGAAGATCCCGCAGACGGCCAGGAGGCGCTCCGGGAAGCAGGCGCCGGGCTGGAAGAGAGCGCCCGGCTTCTGGAAAGACTTGAGCTGGAGACACTTTTTGGCGGCGAATATGATTTTAATGACGCTATTCTCTCCATCCACCCGGGGGCCGGCGGACTGGAATCACAGGACTGGGCTGAAATGCTGCTGCGGATGTATACCCGCTGGGCCGATCAGAAGGGCTGGGAGGTGGAACTGGTCGACCTCCTCCCGGGAGACGAGGCCGGCCTGAAGAGCGCGACGCTTATTGTACGCGGGCACGGCGCTTACGGCTACCTGCAGGCCGAGAAAGGAGTTCACCGGCTCATCCGGATATCTCCCTTCGATGCTTCCAGGCGGCGCCATACCTCATTTGCCTCCGTCGATGTCATTCCTGAACTGGAGGAAGGGGAATACGAGATTAATCCCGATGAGCTGCGCATCGATACTTTTCGCTCCAGCGGCGCCGGAGGGCAGCATGTCAACAAAACCGATTCGGCGGTGCGCATAACGCACCTGCCCACCGGCCTGGTGGTCACCTGCCAGAACAACCGTTCCCAGCATAGCAACCGGCAGCAAGCCCTGCGCATCCTGCAAGCCCGCCTGGCAGAGATACAGCGCCGCGAGCAGGCGGCGGAGCTCTCCGCCCTGCGCGGCTTCCAGAAAGAGATCGCCTGGGGCAGCCAGATTCGCACCTATGTCTTCCATCCTTTTACCCTGGTTAAAGATCACCGTACCGGTGTGGAGAGCGGACAGGTTGATGCGGTAATGGATGGGGCGCTGGATCCCTTTATTGAAGCTTTTCTGCGCTGGCAGTTGAAGCAACGCAATGAAAACGTAAACTCCCTGGAACGGAAGACTGCAAATGAGTAAAAATCGGATTTTCAGTTTCTTAATAAATAAGGCAGCTCCTTCGCTGGGCATTCTTTTGGGTTCGCTGATTATGGCGGCGGGGATGAATCTATTTTTAATTCCCCATCGCCTTGCTGCCGGGGGCATCAGCGGCCTGGGAGTTATTTTTTTTCACTTATTTGGCATACCGGCAGGTTTAACCGTGGCGGCGTTGAACCTGCCTCTTTTTATTGCCGCCTGGTTCATTTTGGGTCCGGCCGTGGTCATCCGCAGCCTGCTGGGAACCTTCTTTTTTTCCCTGGCCATTGAGGCTACGGCTCCATACCTGCCGGCGGCAACTCAAGATCCACTGCTGGCGGCGGTTTACGGCGGAGTGATCATGGGCCTGGGTTTGGGCCTGGTATTTCGCTGCCGCGGCTCCACTGGGGGGACAGCCCTCTTTTCGCTGATCCTGAACCGGATAACGGGTTTGACTGCCGGGCAGGGGCTTTTGGGAAGCGATCTGGCAGTGATCGGGCTGGCCGTTTTTGTTTTCGGGGGCGAGGCGGCCATGTATGCTGTGCTCTCGCTCTTTGTCAGCACATGGGTGGTTGACCTGGTGCAGGAGGGATTTGGCACGGCGAAAGCCGTTATCATCATTACCGTTAAAGGTGAAGAGATCAACCGCCGGCTGCTCCATGATTTGGACCGGGGTGTTACCAGATTGGCCGGGCGGGGCGGCTATACCGGCGAAGAGAAGGAAATATTGCTTTGCGTTGTTACCAGGCCCCAGGTAACCCAGTTAAAAGAGCTGGTTTATGAACATGATCCGGCGGCCTTTGTTATCATCGGCAATGCCGGTGAAGTGCACGGTGAAGGTTTCAGGGAAATTGAGAACCGTCGCTAAGGGTCAAACGGGGCTTGAAATCAGCTCCTTGGAAATGACTAAATCCGGATAAATTTGCCATTAAGTACTGCTTTCCTCTACCATACCTCATATTTCACAAAGAAGCTCTGCCCAGCCATAATTTTCCTGGAAAAACTTAATATTTCTTAAAGGCTATAGCAGGAATAAGCCTTCTCGTGTCGAATAATGTTTGAAAATGTTAAGTTTATGTTAAGCCAGAGGAAGATTTTAAAATGATAGAAGCCGAGGGGCTTTATTATTGCTACGAGAAGAACGGCGACTATGTCCTGAATGATCTGAACTTTAAGATTGATCGCGGCGAATTTGTCTTTATCATCGGAGCAAGCGGCGCGGGGAAATCGACATTATTTAAATTGATTATCCGGGAGATAGTCCCGGTCAAGGGAACCTTGAAAGTATTCGGTCACGATCTGGCCCGGATGCCCCGCTACCGGGTCCCCTACCTCCGCCGCAATATCGGGATGGTTTTTCAGGATTTTCGCCTCCTCGAAGATCGCACCGCTTTTGATAATATTGCTTTTGCCATGCAGGTAACCGGTGCTTCAAGCCGGGAAATCAGGCGCCGGGTTCCTTACGTCCTGGAGCTGGTGGGGCTGCCTGATAAAGCCAACGCCAAGGTATGCGACCTTTCAGGGGGCGAGCAGCAGCGCATCGGCCTGGCGCGGGCCATCATCAACCGCCCGGCAATGATCATTGCCGATGAGCCCACCGGCAATCTCGATCCTGAAAACTCCTATGAAATCATGAATATTCTACGCTCCTTCAATATTCGCGGCACCACCGTTCTCGTGGCGACGCACAATCACGAAATGGTCAAGCTCCTGAAAAAGCGGGTTATTCTCCTGGACAAGGGGAGACTGGCTGCAGATGAGGCAAAGGGGGTTTCCGCCGGTGCCTTGTAACGGTTTCTTCTACGCCTGGGGCGAAGCCCTGCGGAGCCTTAACCGGAACAAGTGGATGACCATTGCCTCCATTGGCGTGGTCGTAGTGACCCTGCTTATGCTGGGCGGCTTCATGCTGGTGCATCTGAACCTGAACCATATCACCGAAAGTGTGAAGAGCCAGGTGGAGATCGTCGTTTACATAGAAGATACCGCCACTTTGGCCGAGCGCAATGAACTGCGAGAAAGGCTGGTCGCTCATAGCGCCCTGGCCGAGGTGCGCTTTGTATCCAGGGACGAAGCTCTGCGCCGGATGAAAGAGAAGCTTGGCGACTTGGTTGAAGGATATGAAGGCAGTGAAGAGAACCCCCTGCCCGATTCTTTTGAGCTGCGGACACATAACCCGGAGGCGGTTGGCGCGGTGGCAGAAGAGCTGGCCCGCTACCCGGCCGTGGCCAAGGTTGATTACGGGAAGGCAACTGTAGAAGGGCTTTTTCAAGCCACCCGGGCGGTGCAGCTGGTGGCGCTGGCGCTGATGATCGGTTTGGCCGTTACGGCGGTATTTCTAATTGCTCACACGATCAGGATGACCGTATTTATCCGCCGCCGCGAAATCATGATCATGAAATATGTGGGCGCGACGAACTGGTTTATCCGCTGGCCCTTTGTCCTGGAAGGCCTGCTCATCGGGCTGTTCGGGGCTATTCTGCCTTTGGCCGGGCTTTACTATATCTACCGGGTTTCACTGGATTGGGTTTCGGCCAACCTGATGTTTCTCACGCTGGTCCCTCTCCCCCTGGTCATGGTAGAACTGAGCAAATATCTCATTCCCCTGGGAACGGGGCTGGGGATTTTGGGGAGCGCTTTTTCAATGGACCGGTTTTTACGGGTCTAGCGGCCGAGCCACTTTATGCTGCCATGGGAGGGATTTGCATGCGGCATCATAAACTACTGGTTGTTCTGGCAGCAGTTTTAGTGCTGCTGACTCTGGCTGAAGCTGTGGTGCCGGTTTACGCCTCTACGCTTGATGAAAAGCAGAAGGAGAAGCAGGAAATCGACAGGCAGCTTAGCCAGCAAAAGAGCAGCCTCAAGCAGCAGCGCAAGGACGAGGAGGCATTAAAAAGGGAGCTGAACGAGCTTGACCGCCGTATCCGGGAGCTGGAGGCGGAGCTGGAGAAGATCAACCGGGATATCACCGTCACTGAAGAGGAGATTGCCCAGGCTGAAGCTGAACTGAAAGCTGCGGAAGAAGAGCTGGCCCGTAAAGAAGATCTTTTTAAGTGCCGTCTGCGAGCCATATACGAGCGGGGCCATGTTTCTTACCTGGATGTTCTTCTGGGAGCCTCTTCATTCAGCGATTTCCTGAACCGTTTCAACTATCTCCGGATTATCGCCACTAACGACCAAGCCCTGGTGGAGAATATCCGGGCCGAGCGCGACCGGATAGAGGCCATGAAGCAGGATCTGGAGGAAAAAAAGAACCGCCTTGAAGGGATGCGCCGCCGGATCCTGGCCAATCGAGAAGAGGTCAGCAGGGTGGTTGCCTCTCGCAAAATAGTGCTGGAGGATCTGCAGCAGGAGATCGCCCGCAAGGAGAAAGCGATCCGAGAGCTGGAGCGGGAAGCGGAGCAGCTGGACCGCCTGATTTTAGAGCTGATTGGGAAAAGCGGGGGCTCCGGCATTAATTATCTCCGCTCGCCCCTGGCAGGAACTTACTGGGTCAGCTCCGAGTTTGGATGGCGGAAATGCCCCATGCATACATGCCAGGGGAAGCCGTGGTCCGGCTGCCCTGTTTGCGGCGGTACCGGGAGCAACTATCACGGCGGCATAGATCTCGTTCCCATAAGCAGCCGGAGCGTGGTTGCCGCGGAGTCGGGGACGGTTGTCCTGGCCCGCTGGTATGGAGGCTACGGCAATTGCATCATCATTGACCACGGGAAGGGCTTCAGCAGTCTCTACGCGCATCTCAGTGCTATTTCAGTAGGGGTTGGGCAGAAGGTGCTACGCGGCCAGCACATTGGGACGGCCGGCACTACCGGCAACAGCACGGGCGTTCACCTTCATTTTGAAGTAAGGGAATACGACGTGCGCGTAAATCCCCGCAAGTACTACAATTTTTAACCCTCACGAGTTGTAGGGCGGGGGTATAGGGAATCAGATCCGGAAGGGTTGTACTACAACTATTCCGGGGCCATTTGCCGCGGGCGGGGATGGAACCCCGCCCCTGCGTTTATGTCATCATAAGCGCTGCAAAGGATCTCAAAAAGGGCGGCTTCCGGGCTGGAGCCAACTATCGCGCATACATTGCCAGCACTGCCGGGGACTGCTTTTCGAATTCTCCCCCCTTTGGAAAAGGGGGGCGGGGGGGATTTTAAAAAAATCCCTGACCTTGCGAGGGTTGGCAGGTGAAGGAGGCAAAATTCCCCTTAAAAAAAGGGAGAATTTAAAGACTACCCCGAACCCGAGCCGGTTATTGCAGCCAGCTTTCGGTTAGCGCTTTCCTGTCTGACTTCTGATCCCTGACTTCCGGATTCTAATTTTGGGCAGCCCATGAGCACTCCCACAACTTTGGCGGGGCGCGGTACGCTGCGTGTCCCGGCACTGTTTCTATTTCTTTAACTGGTGTTTTGTGCGGGTGAAGGTTATAATATTTTTGACAGCCCGCAGGGAGAGGAGGGCACAAAGCAGCTATGCCAAAACCGAAACTTGAGATAAGCAGAAAACATTTTTGGTGGATTACTGTCTTATTATTGGCATTCCTTGCTGGCACCAACCTGGCTGCATACTGCTTTGGCCTGTCCAAGGGGGGCTCATCCGCGCCCCCCGGCGGGGAATATGATCTTACGCTGCCGGAATCCCTGGAGTCGGAGTGGGAGATATTTATAGAGGTGATTGAACGGCTCCGTGAGAGCTATCTATACCCGCTTGATCTTTCAGAGCTGGTTCGCGGCGCCGTGCGCGGGGCGGTAGAGGCTGTTGGAGATCCCCGGACAGTCTTTTACGATACCCAGGAGCTGACAAATTTTCTGATCCAGAAAGAAGGTTCATTTTGCGGTATTGGGGTGCGCATTGTCGAGATTGACGAGGAGATCGTGGTCATGGAAACCATCCCCGGAAGCCCCGCCGCCGCTGCGGGGATCTCCCCCGGCGATCGGATATACCGGGCGGGCACACAGGAGCTCTCCGGCCTAGGGCTGACGCGTGCCGCGGAGATCCTGCGCGGAGAGAAAGGCAGCAGCGTAGCCCTGTCGATCAGGCGGCCGGGCCGAAAAGAAGAGCAGCATCTGACCCTGGTGCGTGATGAGATCATAATCGACACGGTTTTCTCCCGAATGGAGAAGCCCGGACTGGGGTACATCAGTATCAGCAATTTTGACAGAAAAACCGGCGCTTCTTTTGCGGAGCAGCTGCGGCTTTTAGAGAATGCCGGCCTGCATAAGGGGTTGATTCTCGACCTGCGCGACAATCCCGGCGGATTGGTTGACGAGGCCATCAAGGTGGCCGGGCTGATTGTCCCCGAAGGAGAGATCGCCCGCCTGGTCGGAAGGGACGGGGAAGTTCGCGAAATTTACCACTCTTCAGCGCCGGGAAAAAATTACCCCATCGTGGTCCTGGTTAACGAAGAGACAGCCAGCGCTGCTGAAATCCTGGCCGGAGCGCTGCAGGACAGGGGGGCGGCTTTGCTGGTTGGAGCAAAAACCTACGGCAAGGCCACGGTGCAGCAGCCGGAGAATCTTCCCGGAGGCAACGCTCTCCTGCTGACGGTAGCCCGCTACCTTACCCCGGCAGAGAAGGATATTGATGGAACCGGGCTGGAACCTGATATTTCCGTGGAAACCCCACTGTTCCTGAAATATTACCGCTACTTTCTGCCCCTCCGCCTTGCCCAGGGTGATTATGGACCCGGCGTGCAGATGCTTCAGGAAATGCTGGCGGAGCTTGGTTACAAACCCGGGGAGGAAGGTTACTTTGATGAGGCCACCGCCGCGGCGCTGAGCGAGTTTCAAGCCGCAGCCGGACTGGAAGCAAGCGGCGTGTTTGACGATTTGACCTGGCTGCAGTTCAGACAGGTCTTTGAGAAGCTTTCCCGGGAGCGCGATCCGCAGCTGCGCCGGGCAGTCGAGCTGATCGAACAGCCATCGATGCAGCTTGAGCCGGGGAGGAAAGTCAATTGAGTTCCCTGTTTCTTGAGAAATTAATTCCTTATCTCGAAATAGTCAAGGTCTTGTTGGCTACATTGATGCAAACTCTCCCGCTGTTTTGGCTGGTGATCTTGATTGTTTACCTGCAGTACAGGCGCTCAGCCCTTATGGAGCAGCAACTTTTTGGCAGGACAATTAACCCGGTGGGCCGGCAGGTAGCCCTTTCCACTCTTTGGGGAATCATAGGGGGGCTGCTGGCCAGCCTGATCATGATCCTGCTGGGTCTTTCCCTGGCGCAGATTGGACTGCTTTATATCTGGCCGGTAGCGCTGCTGTTGTTATTGATCCATCCCCGTTATCTCTGTTTCTCCTATGCCGGCGGGATAGTGGCTCTGGCAGCGCTGGCGCTGCGCAGTCTCGGGCCTTACTTCCCTCATCTTGCCGAAAATGCTATACTGGCTCCGCTCCTGGATATCCACATACCCGCCCTGCTGGCCCTTGTCGGCCTGCTCCACCTGGTGGAGGCGCTGTTGATCTATTCCGGCGGACACCGGGGCAGCAGCCCGCTCTACTTTAAACAGCCGGGCGGCGAGGTGGTCGGCGCCTTCAGCCTGCAGCGGTTCTGGCCCATTCCCCTGGCGGCCTTGCTTGCTACCGCGGTCCTGGAATCCGAGGTCCGGGGCGTATCCATGCCGGAATGGTGGCCGCTGATCAAGCCGGCCCTGGAGCTGGAACCGGGGCAGACGCTGCAATATTTTACTTTTCCCGCCATAGCCGCGCTGGGCTATTCCGACCTGGCTCTCTCCTCCTCCCCCCGCCAGAAATCGGCCAGTACAGCCCTTTTTTTGAGCATTTTCAGTGTTCTTCTCATTGGAGCGGCCCTGGCAGCGGAGTATTATCCCCCCCTTACCCTGGTGGGGGTTCTTTTCGCCCCCCTGGGTCATGAAGCGGTCATTTATTACGGAAACCGACTTGAACACTCGCGTGAGGCCCGCTATCGCTCTACGGATGAAGGCGTTCTCCTCATGGCGGTCCTGCCGGAAAGCGCCGCTTCCCGGGCGGGGCTGCGTGCCGGGGACCTGATCCGCCGGGTGAACGGCGCCCCTGTGCGCAGTGACCTGGAGTTCCTGAGGCGGCTTGAAGAGAGCTACTTCATAGTTCTTATCGAGGGGCTCAGGAAAGGAGAGAATTTTTCTATCGTCTTAAATAAACACTTTTCACAAGAGAAGGAGGGCCGGCGCAATCCCTTCTCTGAACGGCCTCCGGCAACTGCCGCCTATGCCTCTCTCTGGCACCGGGGAGCGGCCCTCGGCCTCATACCGGCGCCCTCCCGGCAGACACCGGTATATGCCCAGGCCAGGCCGGCGGCTGCGTCCGGCTTGTTAAAGCGGCTATGGAGCCGCCACAAAAGTTCTTGATCCATATGGGCAACAGAAAAAGGAGAGTATGCCTTGATCGCCGCCGCCTCGGCTGCCTTTATCAGCGTATTTGTGGCTGAGTTTGGTGACAAAACCCAGCTGGTCTCTCTTTCCATGGCCGGCCGCTACCCGCCACTGCAGGTTCTCGGCGGGGCCATGACCGGTTTGGCCCTGGTCATGGGGCTGGCCGTGGGAGCCGGCGGGGTCATTTCCGCGGCTATCCCCCCGGAGATAATTACCCTGGTTTCGGGCCTCTTCTTCATAATCATGGGTTTAATGACGCTGCTCCGCAGCGAGCCGGAAAGAGGCCTCTCTACCGGCCGTTCCGGCTTTTACCAGACGGCGGCAATGATTTTTCTGGCCGAGCTTGGCGATAAAACCCAGATGGCGGCGCTGCTTTTAAGCGCCCATTTCGGCCGCCCGGTTGCCGTTTTCGCCGGAGCAATGGCGGCCATGTTTTTAAACCATGCCCTCGCTGTTTTTTTAGGGAAACGCTTTCTCTCCCGTGTTGCTCCCAGAGTGCTGAAAATTGTCACCGCCCTCCTATTCATCGGCATTGGCCTGGTGATGCTGCTCCTTGTGGCCCTGGGGCGGGTATAAAGAGGCTCCAATGAGGCTACAATTTCTATGACGGTACAATATGACTTATATGGCAGATATTGGCATCCGTCATAGTATCTCAACAAGCTGATCCTGCTGTGCTATAATGGAGTATGCCGGCAGGAGGGATGGCGCCATGCTTTCAACAGAAGAATTCAAGCTTAAAGCAGATTTTAAACCGGCCGGTGACCAGCCGGAAGCTATCGCCGCCCTGTTGCGGGGCCTGCGGGAAGAGGTTCCCTATCAGACCCTTCTGGGAGTGACGGGATCAGGAAAGACTTTTACCATAGCCAATGTGATTAACGAAATCCAGCGCCCGACCCTGGTGGTTGCGCCGAACAAGATCCTGGCCGCCCAGCTGTGCAGTGAATTCAAAGAATTTTTTCCGGACAATGCGGTAGAATATTTTATCAGTTATTACGATTACTACCAGCCTGAGGCCTACCTGCCGCAGAGCGACACCTATATTGAGAAAGATTCTTCCATTAACGACGAGATTGATAAACTGCGCCACTCGGCCACCAGCGCCCTTCTGGAGCGCCGCGATGTGATTGTCGTAGCCAGCGTCTCCTGCATTTACGGGCTCGGTTCACCGCAGGAATACCGGCGGCAGGTGCTGTCGCTCCGTCCGGGCATGGTTATTGGCCGCGACGAGGTCATCGCCGCGCTGGTGGAGATCCATTACGAGAGAAACGACATCGACCAGCGCCGCGGCACATTCCGGGTGCGCGGAGACGTGCTGGAAATAGTTCCTGCCTCATTCACCGAGGCGGCGCTGCGGGTGGAATTTTTTGGTGATGAGATTGATCGGCTTTGCGAGATCGACATCCTTACCGGGCGAGTTCTCGGCGAGCGCAGCCATGCAGCCATCTTTCCGGCAACTCATTACGTCACTGCACCGGAGCAGCTTAAGCGGGCCATCGTCTCCATAGAGGCGGAGCTGGAGCAGCGGCTGGCTGAATTCAGGGCGGCAGGGAAGCTACTGGAGGCGCAGCGGCTCGAGCAGCGGACCCGCTTTGACCTGGAGATGCTTCTTGAAATCGGCTTCTGCTCAGGAATTGAGAACTACTCCCGCCATCTCGACGGGCGTCCTCCCGGCAGCCGTCCCTGGACTCTGCTGGACTATTTCCCGCCCGATTTTCTGCTGGTAGTGGATGAGTCTCATATTACCATCCCCCAGATTAACGGGATGTACCGCGGCGACCTGTCCAGGAAGAGCACCCTCGTGGAACACGGTTTTCGTCTCCCCTCGGCCCTGGACAACCGCCCGCTGCGCTTTGACGAATTTGAAAGCCTCATCCCCCAGGCCATCTTTGTCTCGGCCACCCCCGGCCCCTGGGAGCTGGAGCAGAGCGGCAGCGTGGTGGAGCAGATCATCCGCCCCACAGGGCTGGTGGACCCGCTGGTGGAGGTGCGGCCTGCAGAGGGACAGGTGGATGACCTCTACGGCGAAATCAGGGCCCGCGCTGAAGCCGGGGAGAGGGTCCTGGTGACGACCATGACCAAGCGGATGGCCGAAGATCTCACCGATTACTACCGCGAGATGGGATTGCGGGTGCGCTACATGCACTCGGATATCGATGCCCTGGAGCGCATGTCCATCATCAGGGGGCTGCGCCTGGGCGAATTTGACGTTCTAATTGGAATCAACCTTCTACGGGAAGGGCTTGACCTGCCCGAGGTTTCCCTGGTAGCCATTCTCGATGCCGATAAAGAAGGTTTTCTCCGCTCCGATCGCTCGCTCATCCAGACCATCGGGAGGACTGCCCGGAACAGCGCCGGCCGGGTAATCATGTATGCCGAGGCGGTTACCCCTTCGATGCGGCGGGCCATTGAGGAGACAGAAAGGCGCCGCCGGAAGCAGCTGGCCTATAACCGGGAACACGGCATTATCCCGCGGACCATAGTCAAACCGGTGCGCGGCCTTATCTCGGCCACCGCTGCCGCCGAGGAGGAAGAAAAATACCTGGTTGAAGATCCCGGCAAACTTTCCCCGGGAGAGCGGCGGGAGATGATCAAGGATCTGCGCCGGCAGATGCAGCAGGCCTCCAGGGAGCTGGCTTTTGAAAAAGCCGCCGAGCTGCGCGATCTTATTTTTGAACTGGAGCGCGGCGCCGTCCCGCATTCCCGGCCCTCCCGGCAGAAAAGATATCGCAGAGAATCGAGGTAAAGCCTTGACTGAAGGAACCATTATAATTCGCGGGGCCAGGGAGCACAACCTGAAAAATATTAACCTGACCCTGCCCCGCAACCGGCTTATTGTTTTCACCGGTCTGAGCGGATCGGGCAAGTCCTCGCTGGCCTTTGATACCATCTACGCGGAGGGGCAGCGCCGCTATGTGGAGTCGCTTTCCGCCTATGCGCGCCAGTTCCTGGGGCAGATGGAGAAACCCGACCTAGACCAGATCGAAGGGCTCTCGCCGGCTATCTCCATCGACCAGAAGACCGCATCGCGCAACCCGCGCTCCACGGTGGGGACGGTAACCGAAATCTACGACTACCTGCGGCTGCTCTTTGCCCGCATCGGGCAGCCCCACTGTCCTCACTGCCGCCGCCCCATCAGCCGGCAGACGGTGCAGCAAATTGTGGACCGGATCATGGAGCTGCCCGAGGGAACCCGGCTCCAGGTGCTGGCGCCCCTGGTGCGCGGGCGCAAGGGCGAATACATTAAACTTTTTGAGGATATGCGCCGCCGCGGCTATGTCCGCGTCCGCGTGGACGGCGAGGTGCGCGAGCTTGAAGAAGAGATTATCCTGGACAAACAGAAAAAGCACACCATCGAGGTGGTCATCGATCGCCTGGTGGTCCGGGAAGATATCCACTCCCGGCTGGCCGATTCACTGGAAACTGCACTGAAGCTCAGCGAAGGGCTGGTCCTGGTGCAGGAAGTCGGCGGCGGCGAGCATATATTCAGCGAGCGCTTCGCCTGCCCCGAGTGCGGCTACAGCATGGAGGAGCTTACCCCCCGCGCCTTCTCTTTCAACAGCCCCTACGGCGCCTGCCCGGAATGCAGCGGCCTTGGAGAACGCTCCGAATTCTCCGCCGGGCTGGTCATCCCCTTCCCCGAGCTTTCCATCAATGAAGGAGCCATCCATCCCCTGGGGGGGCATCCCGGCTATTACCGCCAGTTCCTGGAGGCGGCGGCAAATCACTTTCAAATCGGCCTTGACAGGCCTTTTGCCGAACTGGAAGAGAGCGAGAAAGAGCTGCTCCTTTACGGTTCGCCCGAGCCGGTGCCCTTCCGCTATGTGAACATGTTCGGCCGGGTCCGAAATTACCGCAGGCCCTTTCCCGGCATCCTGAATCTGCTGCAGCGGCGCTACAACTCCACAGAGTCGGAGGAGGTGCGCCATGAGCTGGCCCGCTACATGGAGACAAAACCCTGCCCTGCCTGCCGCGGCCTGCGCTTGAAAGAATCAAGCCTGGCCGTTCTCCTGAACGGCCTTAATATCGCCCAGGTCTCCGCTTTCACAGTCGGCGAGGCCACGGACTTTTTTCAGCGGCTTGAACTGACGCCGCGCGAGATGAAGATTGCCGGGCAGGTGTTGAAAGAGATCGCGGCGAGGCTGCAATTTTTAAATAACGTGGGGCTGCAATACCTGACCCTGGACCGGGCGGCGGCGACTCTCTCCGGCGGGGAGGCGCAGCGGATACGCCTGGCAACCCAGATCGGCTCCGGCCTGACCGGGGTCATCTACATCCTGGATGAACCGAGTATCGGGCTGCACCTGCGGGACAACGCCCGCCTCGTCGAGACGCTGAAAAGGCTGCGCGACCTGGGCAATACCGTGATCGTGGTGGAGCATGACGAGGGGACCATCCGCGCCGCCGATCATATTGTGGATATCGGTCCCGGCGCCGGAGCCCACGGCGGCAAAATCGTGGCCCAGGGAACAGTGGATGAAATAATTGCCACCCCGGGCTCAATAACGGGCGATTACCTGGCCGGGCGGAAATTTATCCCTGTGCCGGCAGAGCGGCGCCGGCCGGGCGGGCGCAGCCTCTGGATCCGGGGCGCGCGGGAACATAATCTCAAGGATATTGACGTGGAGATACCCCTGGGGCTCTTTGTCTGCGTTTCGGGTGTCTCCGGATCCGGCAAGAGCACCCTGGTAAATGACATTCTCGCCCGCGCCCTGGCGCGGCGGCTGCACCGCTCCCGCGAAGTGCCCGGCGCTCACCGCGTCATCGAGGGCGTGGAGCAGCTGGACAAGGTCATCGTGGTGGACCAGTCTCCTATTGGGAGAACTCCGCGCTCCAATCCGGCCACCTACACGGGGCTCTTTGGAGATATCCGAGAGCTTTTTGCCAAGACCCCGGAAGCGCGCCGGCGCGGCTACCGCCCGGGCCGTTTCAGCTTTAACGTCAAAGGGGGCCGCTGCGAAGCCTGCCGCGGCGACGGCATTTTGCGCATCGAGATGCATTTTCTGCCCGATGTCTTTGTGCCTTGCGAAGTATGCCGGGGGCGGCGCTACAACCGCGAAACACTGGAGGTGCGCTACAAGGGCAAAAACATTGCCGATGTCCTGGCCATGACCGTCTCCGAGGCCCTCGATTTCTTCAGCGCAATCCCCAAGCTGCAGCGGCGGCTCCAGCTCATCGACGACGTGGGGCTTGGCTATATCCAGCTGGGGCAGCCGGCGACCACCTTATCCGGGGGAGAGGCCCAGCGGGTGAAGCTGGCTACCGAGCTTTCGAAGCGCAGCAACGGGCGAACCCTTTACATTCTCGATGAGCCCACTACGGGGCTGCACATGGCCGATATCAGCAAGCTGCTGCTGATTCTGGAACGGCTGGTCGATTCTGGAAATACGGTGATCGTAATCGAACATAACATGGATGTGCTCAAGCGGGCCGATTACCTCATCGACCTGGGCCCCGAAGGCGGCGAGGCCGGCGGACAGGTTGTCGCTGCGGGGACGCCTGAAGAAGTGGCGGCCTTAAACAGTTCCTATACCGGTTTCTGGCTGCGCCGGGTCCTGGGGCGGCCGGCAGAAAGAGCTTCAATAAATTAATTATCCTGGCGGGCAAAGCAGATTGCGGAGGAATCCGTGTATGGATATACTGTCCCGGCTTGCAGAAAAAGTGCGCCAGTTCCCAGATTCTCCCGGGGTCTACCTGATTAAAGATGCCGCGGGAGCAATTATCTATGTGGGCAAAGCGCGCTCCCTGCGGCAGCGGGTCCGCGCCTACCTTTCTAAAAATGGAGTTGAGCCGCCAAAGATAAGGGCGCTGCAAAGGCAGATGCGTGACATCGAGTTTATTGTCACCGATTCCGAAGTGGAAGCGCTCATTCTCGAATGCAACCTGATTAAAGAATACCGGCCCCGCTACAATGTGGACCTGAAAGATGACAAGGATTACCCCTGCCTGCGCCTGACCGGGGGTCTATACCCGAGGCTGGAATACCTGCGCCTTTCCCAGAAAGAAGGCCGCCGGCCTAAGAAAAGCCGCCGCCTGAAAGAGCAGCGCAAGGCCGAGGAAAGCGGCGCGCTCTATTTCGGCCCCTACACCGATGCCGGAGCGGTTCATGAGACCATGCGGCTGCTGGGAAAAATATTTCCCCTGCGGCGCTGCCGCCGCCATCTAACCGGCGAGCCTGCCGCGGAGCGGCCCTGCCTGAATTTCCAGATGAAGCGCTGCCTGGGTCCGTGCCGCGGCGCAGCGGAAGTTTCGGCGGAAGAGTATGCCCGCATGGTGGAGCAGGTGGTCCTCTTTCTTGAAGGGAGGCGCGGCTTTCTGGAGCGGCAGCTTGAAGAGAAGATGCGGCAGGCGGCACAGGAAGAGCGTTTTGAGGAGGCGGCCCGGCTGCGGGACCAGCTCCAGGCGGTCCGCCGGGTCACCGCGCAGCAGCAGAAAGTGCTCCTGCTGGAGCAGGCGGTAGACTGGGACATTCTTGCCCTGGCGCGGCAGGACGCTGCCGCAGCGGTGCATCTTTTTATTATCAGGGAAGGGAAGCTCATCCGCCGGGAGCATTTTTCCCTCGGTCCCGCCGCGGGAGAGGTTGATGACGGCGAGGCGCTGGGTGCATTTATCAAGTCATATTACAGCCGCGGGGCGCGTCCGCCGAAGGAGATTATCCTCTCGCACCAGCCCGATGACCGGGAAACTCTCGAGGAGTGGTTAAGAAGGCTGGCCGGAGGCAAGGTAAAGCTGACAGTGCCCCGGCGCGGTCCCCGCCGCCGGCTGGTGGATCTGGCCCTGCGCAATGCGGCGCTTAAGCTGCAGGAAGAAGGAGAGCGGCGGGAGCGGCAGGAGCTGCTGCCCCTGGAGGAGCTGGCGCGCCTGGCCGGGCTGGAGCAGGCGCCCCGCCGTATTGAAGGATACGATATTTCTCACCTCCATGGGGGCGAAGCGGTGGGGGTAATGGTAGTTTTCGAGCAAGGGCGCCCCTTCAAGGACGGCTACCGCCGCTTCCATCTCCGGAAAACTCCGCCGGGTGATGATTATGCCGCCATGAAGGAGGTGCTGCAGCGGCGGGCGGCGCGCAGCGGATGGCCCCGTCCCGATCTCATGCTCATCGACGGGGGGAAGGGGCAGCTAAATGCAGCCCGGGAAGCCCTGCGGCAGACAGATCTATCCGGTATGCCTCTGCTGGCCCTGGCTGAGAATCCGGATCGGATATTCCTGGAGGGGGAGAAAGCGCCGGTACTCCAGCCGGCGAACAGCCCCCTGCTGCAGTTCCTGCAGCGCATTCGCGACGAGGCACACCGCTTTGCCGTGGATTATCACCGCCGCCTGCGCAGGCAGAGCGCCACTCAATCCAGGCTGGAGGAGATACCCGGGATTGGCCCGCAGCGACGCGCCGCCTTGATGAAGCATTTTGGCAGCCTGGAGCGGCTCTACCGCGCCTCCGAGGAAGAGCTTGCCGCTGTTCCCGGCATCAGACGCGCCCTGGCCGAACGCATCTTCAGGAAGCTGCACAATTGAGAGGTGGGAAGTGAGAGGTTAGAGGTGAGAAAGGCAATAATTGAAATTTCAGCCGTAGGGGCGGGCTTCCACGCCCGCCCTCCGGGATTTCTCCCACCGCACGGCCTGCAATGGAGCATATGTTACATATGTTATAATAGAATAAATAGAGTGACCTGGGGGAGTTCCATGCGCTACCGGCTGCTGGCCATAGACCTGGATGAAACGCTGCTAAATGAAAACTCCCAGATATCGCCGCGCAGCAAGCGGGCCATCAGGGAGGCGGTCAACCGGGGGGTAATCATCACCATCTCTACCGGGCGGATGTACCGCACCAGCATACCATACGTAAGGGAGCTGGCTCTAAATACCGATTGGCCGATGATCAATTACCAGGGAGCTCTGATCAAAACCACCGAAAGCGGCGAAGTGCTTTATCACCGTCCCCTGGAAAACGAACTTGCCGTTGCCGCTGCCTCCGCTGCCGAAGCTTTCGGGGAAGAGGCCTGCGCCTATGTTGAAGAGCGCCTGTATATTAACCGGGAAAACCGCTACTCACTTTATTACCGCCAGAAGTATGATGTTACTGTCGAAGTGGTCGGCCCGCTTGATCTGTTCCTGGAGAAGCAGGGATGGAACCCGACGAAGATAACGGTTTTCAATTGGAATGGAAAATTTGAAAAAATCAAAGAGGCAGTGGAACCCTGTTACCGGGACAAAATAACCATGCTTGAGCCCTATCCCTTTTTTCTCGAATTTACCGACCGGAGGGCCACCAAGGGGCAGGCGCTGCAGCGGCTGACCCTGGAGCTCGGCATCCGCCGGGAAGAGATTATCGCCTTTGGCGACAGCAATAATGATATCGATATGATCCAGTATGCCGGGCTGGGGGTGGCGGTAGCCAATGCCGTTCCGGAAGTGCTGGAGGCAGCCGATCTTGTTACCGCCGCCAATACCGAAGACGGGGTCGCCAGGGTAATCGAAGAATATGTTCTCTGCCGCTAGCCCCGTCTGTTTTTACATCAGACCCTAGAGAGACGGGTGAAGTTATGAGCCTGGAAGATGCAATCCAGATTGTGCTAATAACCGGGCTTTCAGGAGCCGGTAAAAGTAATGCCATTAACTGTTTTGAAGACCTCGGTTATTTCTGTGTGGATAATTTACCGCCTGCCCTTATACCGAAGTTTGCCGATTTATGCCTCCATTCGGAAGGGAAGATCAGCAAGGTGGCCCTGGTTTGCGATATGCGCGGGGGGGCCTTTTTCGACCACCTTTTTGAGGCGCTCCAGGAGCTGGAGGAAAACGAGATAAACCACGAAATTCTCTTTCTCGAAGCCGGCGATGAAGTGCTGCTGCGCCGCTTTAAAGAGACAAGGCGGCGACATCCCCTCTCCAATAAGGGTAAGGGGCTGCTCGAGGCGATCCAGGCAGAGAGGCTGGCCTTGAGCGAGCTGAGAGGCAAAGCGGATATGATCATCGACACCTCTTCTTTATCGCCGCGGGATCTAAAAGAGAAAATTTACAAGATCTATGAACCGGGCCAGAGGGAAAGAAGTATGCCCATCATGCTGGTATCCTTCGGGTTTAAATACGGGCTGCCGCTTGATGCCGACCTGGTTTTTGATGTGCGTTTTTTGCCGAACCCGCATTACGTTGAACACCTGCGTCCCTTGACCGGAGAAGATCCCCGGGTCAAGGATTATCTCTGGCGGTGGATGGTCACGCACAAGTATATTCAGAAGCTGCAGGACCTCCTCGAGTTTTCCATTCCTTGCTATATTCGTGAAGGGAAAGCACAGCTGGTGGTAGCCCTCGGATGCACCGGGGGGAAGCACCGCTCCGTGGCGCTTGCTGCTGAACTCGGCCGGATCTTGGGCAATCGCTACCGAATCCAAATCGAGCACAGGGATATTGACAAGGTTTAGCCGCAGACCCCTTTTCCAAGGGGTAAAATAGAGGTGGACGTAATCAAAAGTCGCACTTTTATAGCCCGAATGTTATACTGGCTTTACCCGGGTTTGAAAATAAAGCGCTGGCTCCTGCTGGCTTTCTGCGGCCTGGGGGCGGCCTTTTTGGGCTTCCTCCTGCTCACAGGACCCGCTATCTTCCAATTTCTCAAAGCGCTGCTGCCGCTTTCCGGCAGTTTTAGATATTCACTTTATGGCATTTTACTTCTTTGCGTCGGGCTGCCGGCCTTGTTTTACGGTATTTACCGCGCCGTCCGGGCTGCGGGAGAAGCGCTGCTTTTCAAATCGAACTATTCTTTAATAGAAAAGATCTTTACCAGCCGCTATCTTGCCGACGGGCCGCGCCTGGTTGCAATCGGGGGCGGGACCGGCCTTTCCACCCTGCTGCGCGAGTTGAAAAATTACACCTCCAACCTTACCGCTGTGGTTACGGTAGCAGACGACGGGGGCAGTTCCGGCCGGCTGCGCCATGAACTGGGGATGCTTCCTCCAGGAGACATCCGCTCCTGCATTTTGGCCATGGCCGACACCGAGCCTCTCATGGAGAAGCTTTTCGAACACCGTTTTACAGGAGGCGCCGGCCTGGCCGGACATAATTTCGGAAATCTTTTTATTGCTGCCATGACCGAGATGTTTGGTTTTCAGGAGGCGGTTAAATTTTTTGGTAAAGTCCTGGCTATCCGCGGGCAGGTTTATCCGGTGACGCTGGATCTGGTGCAGTTGGAATCAGTGGATGAAAAGGGTGAAAAAATTCTGGGCGAATCAATTCATAACAGCCGCCGGGGTTCCTTAAGGAGCATTGCACTGGTTCCCTCCCCCTCCGCGGTAAAACCGCTTCCCGAGGTTTTAAGGGCAATTGCCGAAGCTGACGCTATTATCCTGGGGCCGGGAAGCCTTTTTACCAGTGTGATACCCAATTTGCTGGTGCCGGGCATGATTGAAGCGCTGGCGAGTTCACCGGCGCCGGTTTTCTATATCTGCAACGTGATGACCCAGCCTGGAGAGACTACCGGTTTTAGCGCCTCCGATCATCTCAGGACCCTGCTGGAGCATACGTCGCCGCAGCTGGTCGATTACGTTGTAGTAAATTCAGACCTGGCTGTTTCGCCGGCAGAGCTGAGGCCTTTCCGGGCCCGCGGGGCCGAACTGGTGCAGCCCGACTATCAAAATTTGCGCAAGCTCGTTCCCCGGATTATCAGCTACCCCCTAATCAACCGCCGGATGCCATCCCGCCATTACGGGCAAGACCTGGCCCGTTTGCTGATGGAGCGGATCCCAGAAAAGATGAAACGAGGCTGGAATTCATGGGAGAGCCGCTTTTTTCCACGGTCTCATCTTGTTTTAAAAAATAACGGAATGATGGATTGCCGAAAGGGGAGCTTTGATCGTGTCATTTACCCGGCAGGCAAAACTGGAGCTGGTCCGCCATGAAGAGAGAGCGTTCTGCTGCGGCCGTGCTGAACTGGCGGCGCTGCTGCTCTTGCGCGGCTATTTAACCATACGGGGCCGCGAGTACCTGTTAAGTATCGAGGTGGATCATATAGCCCTGGCCCGCCATCTCTTCTGCCTGTTTAAGGCGGCCGGTGCCGGATCAGCCGTGGTATTAAAAAAACATGAGCGGCGGCTGGGCAAAATATGCTATCCGGTTCAGGTAGCCGGGAGAAATAACATTACGTCCTTGCTGCATGAACTCGGTTTGAACAACGGCCCGGCACCGGATCGGCTGACCGGGCTGACCCCCCGGGTGCCCCCGCTGCGCTGCTGCCGGCGCTCTTTTCTCAGGGGAGCTTTTCTGGCTGGAGGATCGCTGAGCGCATCTGCCGGTTCAGGCTATCATCTTGAAATCAACTGCGGCTCGCGTGAACTAGCCATGGTCCTGCGCAGCTGCCTGGGCAAATTTAACATTCAGAGCTCAATCAGGCGGCGCCGGGGCAGCTTTTTCCTCTACCAGAAAAATTCAGAAGCAATTGCCGATTTTCTGCGGGTTATTGAAGCAGATAGCGCCCTTTTGCGGCTGGAAAGCGCCAGGGTGATCCGGAGCATGCGCAGCCAGATCAATCGCCTGGTCAATTGCGAAACAGCCAACCTGGAAAAGGTTGTAGCCACTGCACAGCAGCAGTTGGCCTTGATCGATCGGTTGGAGCGTCGTATAGGCCTGGAGAACCTTTCTCCGGCCCTGCGGGCGGCTGCGGAAATGCGGCGCCGTTATCCCGAAGCTTCGCTTAGAGAGCTGGGGCGGATGTTTGATCCGCCCTTGAGCAAGTCGGCAATGAATTACCGTTTCAGGCAGCTGTCATTACTGGCACAAAATGCCGATCAGGTTAAGAGCAATTCCGGTGAAAGGAAAGCATAAATATGTGTAGGGGAGCGAAGTTTCCGGTGTAAGAGCTCCGGAAGAGCGATGAAGCAGGGAAAAACTGAATTTATGTCGAATCAACAGCCTGAGGAGTGGCAGCAATGAGGCTGGACTATGAATTAAAAATTGAACAGAGCCAGAAGCTGATCATTACACCGGAGTTAAAGCTGGCGATCAACATTCTGCAATATTCCGCCATGGAGCTGCAGGACTTTATCCAGGAGGAACTCCTGAGCAATCCGGTGCTGGAAATAGGAGACAGCGACATGGACGGCGAGGAAGAGCCTTCGGAGAAACTCCCGGAAGATGATTTCCCCTGGGAGGAATATTTTCGGGATATGGACCTGGACATGGCGGGCTACATGCCGAACCCCGCAGGCAGGGATTGGAGCGAGTTCCCCACCGTTGACAATTACGCCGGCAGCCCGAGCACAATGATGGAAGAACTGCTTGGGCAGTTGCGTTTAATAGATCTTTCGCCGCGGCAGTACGGCATCGCCGCTTATCTCATCGGGAACCTGGAACCGGACGGCTATCTGCGCAGCGATCTGGACGAACTTGCCGATGCTCTCGGAGTGCCGGTAGAAGAGATGGAAATGGGACTCAGGATCGTGCAGGAACTGGAACCGCCGGGAATCGCCTCCCGCAATCTCCGGGAATGCCTGCTGCTGCAGCTTCAGGCCCTGGATAATCCCCCTCCGCTGGCGGTCAAGATTGTTGAACAATATCTTTCCTCCACTGCCGATGGCCGCTACCGGCAGATTGCGGCCCGGCTTGGCTGCGATATCACAGAAGTCCAGGATGCCGTTGATTTTATCCGCACTTTGAATCCCAAGCCAGGCTCCAGCTTCGGCGGCGCACCGGATACGCGCTATATCGTACCCGACATCATTGTGGAGAAAGTTGACGGCAAATATGTGATCGTGATGAACGACCAGCTTGCCCCCCAGTTGACAATTAGCCCTTTTTATCAAAGATTGATCCACAGCGGGATCGCCGATGAAAACCTTTCTAATTTTATCAAGAGCAAGCTTGAAAAAGCCGCCTGGCTCCTGCGCAGTATCGAGCAGCGGCGCCTGACCCTCTACCGGGTAGCGCAGAAAATTGTCGAGATTCAGCAGCCTTTCCTGGAGCACGGGATCAAACAGCTCAAGCCGCTTACCTTGAAAGATGTTGCCAGGGCCGTCGACCTCCATGAATCAACTGTCAGCCGCGCTACCGCGAATAAGTATATCCAAACACCGCGCGGCCTTTTTCCCTTGAAATTTTTCTTCTCCAGCGGCCTGACCGGCGTAGGGGGCGAAGATTATTCTTCACACAGTATCAAAAGTTACCTGCGCGAGTTGATTGAGCAGGAGGATCCGCAAAACCCTTTCAGCGATCAGCAGTTGACGGAGCTGCTTGAAGAAAAGGGAATCTTTATTTCCCGCCGCACTATTGCCAAATACCGCGAAGAGATGTCCATTCCCGCTTCTTACCGCCGACGGCGTCATTAGAAGTCGGAGGTTGGAAGTCAGAAGCCGGAGGGGATGACTTCAGGGACGCTGTGTTTGGAATTTCAAGTTTTCCATAACCCCAAGTTGACTTTTGGCCGTTTAAGTCTGTTTGTTCTCACTTCTAATCTCTCACTTCCCACTTCTTCTCACTTCTCATTGTTCACTTCTCACCTCTCATATTGCGTTTAAAGGTGGCTTTTGTGGTAGAATAATGGTTGCCAATGAAAATTAGCCCAAGGACGGTGAGCTGCAGATTGAAGCTTAGTGTAGCCGATGTTGAGGTGAAAGGAAAGAAGGTGCTCCTGCGGGTTGATTTTAATGTTCCCTTGGGAAACGGCCGGGTGAAAGACGACACCCGGATCCGGGCGGCTCTGCCGACAATAGTTGATTTGCTGCAAAGAGGAGCCCGCCTCATTCTGGTGTCCCACCTGGGGCGCCCCAAGGGAGAGGTCAGACCGGAGCTGCGTCTCGATCCCGTGGCCGAACGGCTGTCCGAACTGCTGGGCCGGACCGTGCGCAAGCTCGACCAGGTTGTCGGGCCGGAAGTAGAGAATGCGGTGAATCAGCTTGCAGACGGTGAAGCTTTGCTGCTGGAGAATGTCCGCTTTGAGAAGGGCGAAGAGAAAAACGATCCCGCTTTTGCGCGCCAGATGGCGCATCTGGCAGATCTGTTTGTTAACGATGCTTTTGGAACAGCTCACCGGGCCCATGCTTCCACTGCCGGGGTGGCGGAGCACATCCCCGCCGTGGCCGGTCTCCTGATGATTAAAGAAATTGAAAACTTGTCGAGCTGCCTGGAGCAGCCGGCCCGCCCCCTGGTAGCTATCCTGGGAGGGGCCAAGGTCTCCGATAAATTAAATATAATCCGCCGCTTCCTGGAGCTGGCAGATACACTGCTCATAGGAGGGGGTATGGCCAACACCTTTCTTGCAGCCATGGATTACCCCATGGGCGATTCCTTCTATGAAGAAGAGATGGTCGGGAGGGCCAGGGATATCCTCGAGGCCGCCGAGGAGAGCCGCTGCTGTCTCCAACTGCCCGTGGATCTGGCCATCACCCGGGAGCTGACGCCGGAGGCTGATTTCAAAGTGGTCCCTGCCGCTGGAACCCTTGAAGGCTGGAAGGCGGTCGATATCGGTCCGGAAACAGCTGCTTTCTACAGTGAGGCTGCCGCTGCCGCCGGGACTATTCTCTGGAACGGCCCGTTGGGGGTTTTTGAAACGCCCCCCTTTCACCGCGGCACCGAGGCGGTGGCCCGGGCTGTTGCCGGGAGCAGGGCTTTCTCTATTATCGGCGGGGGGGATATAGTGGCCGCCATTGAAGAATTTGGCCTTTCAGAGCAGATCAGCTTCATCTCCACCGGCGGTGGAGCTACCCTGGAGCTCTGGGAAGGGAAGGAGCTTCCCGGTATTGCCGTGTTGCAAGATAAAGAGGTCAAGTAAAGGAGTGGAGGTATTTTCACATGGGATTAATTATTGCCGCCAACTGGAAGATGCATAAGACAGCCTCAGAAGCAGCGGCCTTCTGCAGGGAGTTGAAACAACGGGAAAAAGATCTCCGGGGGGTAGAGATACTAATCTGCCCTCCTTTTACCGCGCTGGCTGCTGCTGCGGCCGCACTTGACGGCAGCGGCATCAAGCTGGGCGCGCAGAATATGTTCTGGGAGGAGCAGGGCGCCTATACCGGGGAGATTTCGCCGGCAATGCTGAAAGAGTTTGGTGTGAGCCATGTTATCATCGGACATTCCGAACGGCGCCATATCCTGGGAGAAGATGATGCCGCTGTCCGGAGAAAACTGGAGACAGCGCTAAACCATGGGTTTACACCGCTGCTCTGTATCGGAGAAAGGGAGGAAGAGCGCAACCGCGGTGAAACGAGCGACGTTTTGGAGCGGCAGCTCCGGGCGGCCCTGGAAGGGCTCAATCCGGGCGTTCTTAAGGACCTGGTTGTGGCCTATGAGCCGGTTTGGGCTATCGGGACAGGGCGGGCGGCTTCGCCGACTGATGCCGATAGCGCCGCCGGGCTGGTGCGCCAGGTGGTGGAAAAGCTTTTAGCAGGCGAATCGGCATCTGCCCCGCGGATACAATATGGCGGCAGCGTCAATGCAAGCAATATCGGCAGCTTTACCGCTCTTTCCTCCATCAGCGGAGCCCTGGTCGGAGGAGCCAGCCTGGAGGTTGATTCATTTACTGCGCTTATTCTTGCCGCCAAGGAGGCAGCCGGGTGCTGAATCCGATAGCGCTGGTAATTCTGGACGGATGGGGCTGCCGCAGCGAGGCCGACGGCAATGCTATTCTGCAGGCGCGCACGCCGCAGATGGATTTTTTTCAAAAGAGATTCTCCTGGTGCCGGCTTGATGCCGCCGGGGAAGCGGTAGGGCTGCCGGCAGGGCAGATGGGCAATTCGGAAGTGGGGCACCTTAATTTAGGAGCGGGGCGCATAGTGTACCAGGATCTCAGCCGCATTTCCCGCGCCATCCGGGACGCCACTTTTTTTGAAAACCCCGTTCTGCGGGAAGCGATGCACTGGTCCCGCCAGCATGGCAGCAGCGTTCACCTGGTCGGCTTGCTCTCCGATGGCGGTGTGCATAGTCATACCGATCATCTTGCCGCCCTGCTGGAGATGGCGGAGCAGCAGGGGGTAGAGCGTGTTTTTATCCACGCCATTCTCGACGGGAGAGATACGCCGCCCGCCAGCGCCAGGCCGCACCTGGAGAGTTACCATAAGCGCAGCCTGGAGCGGCAAAAGGGCTATATCGCTACCATCTGCGGGCGCTACTATGCCATGGATCGGGACAGGCGCTGGGAACGCACGGAGAAGGCTTACCGGGCCTATGTTTACGGCGAAGGCAGGTACTCCTCCGATCCGCTGCAAGCCCTGGAGGAGGCTTACAGCCGGGGCGAAACCGACGAGTTCATTCAGCCGGTGGTGATTACGGGCCGAGACGGGGAGCCGCTGGCGGCAATGCGGGAAAATGACAGCATCATCTTATTTAACTTTCGCCCCGATCGGGTTCGCCAGATCAGCCATGCCCTGGTTGACGATGAGTTTGCCTATTTTGAGCGCGGTCCGGCGGCGCCGCGGCTCCATGTGGTGAGCATGACCGAGTATGAGCGCAGCCTCCCCCTGCCTGTGGCTTTCCCGCCGGAGTACCTGGGAAATACCCTGGGTGAGCTCTACAGCGATGCCGGATGGCCCCAGCTGCGCATTGCCGAAACGGAGAAATATGCCCACGTTACCTTCTTCTTTAACGGGGGGCGCGAAAAACCCTTTCCGGGTGAGGAGCGGCTGCTAATCCCGTCGCCAAAAGTGGCTACCTACGACCTGCAGCCTGAGATGAGCTCTGCGGGGGTAGGCGAGGCGGCAGTGCGGGCCATCGTTGAAGGGCGCCACCGCCTGCTGGTGGTTAATTTTGCCAATGCGGACATGGTCGGCCATACGGGTATTCTGGAGGCGGCGGTGAAAGGTGTGGAGGCAGTGGACCGGCAACTCGGCTTAATTGCCAAGGCGGCGCTGAAACGGGGATGGCGGTTGATCATCTGCGGCGATCACGGCAATGCGGAGAAAATGATCGACGACAGAGGAGGCGCCTATACCGCCCATACGACCAGCCCCGTCCCCTGCATCCTTCTGGGAGCCGGCCAGGTGCGGTTGCGGCAAGACGGCTGCCTGGCTGATGTTGCCCCGACTGTCCTGCAGTTGGCCGGCCTGCCGCAGCCGTCAGAGATGACCGGGCGAAGCTTAATTGTTGCATAGTAAGTATCTGCGCTTTGTCTGGGAGCCATCGTGGGCGAAGCGCTGTCTCTGTAATCAAGGCCTCCCATTATTGTCCTCCTGGGCGCGGCGCTCATCCTGAGCATAGTACTTGTCATCCTGAGCTAAGCGAAGGATCTCTTTACCGCCCTGGCGGATGGAATAAAGATGATCAAAAAGGAGAGTTACACAATGAAAGAACAGATCGCGGAAGTTAGAGCGCGGGAAATCCTTGACTCGCGCGGCAACCCGACCCTCGAAGCGGAAGTTCTGCTGCAAGGGGGCTGGCGGGGACGGGCGGCAGTTCCCTCGGGCGCCTCTACGGGCGCCTTTGAAGCGGTGGAATTGCGGGATGGCGACAAGAAACGCTACCTGGGCAAGGGCGTGCTCAAAGCGGTGGACAATGTAAACGAGAAGATTGCCCCCGCCCTTCGCGGTTTAAGTGTTCTCGATCAGCGCCGTATTGATAGGCTAATGATCGAACTTGACGGGACCTCCAACAAGGGGGAGCTCGGAGCCAACGCCATTCTTGGCGTTTCCATGGCTGCGGCGCGCGCTGCGGCGGCGATGCTCTACCTGCCTCTCTACCGCTACCTGGGGGGCTTGCAGGGAGCAATGCTGCCGGTGCCTTTTATGAACATTCTCAACGGGGGGAAGCATGCGGACAATAATATTGATATCCAGGAATTCATGATCGTTCCCGCCGGAGCGGAGAGTTTCAGTCATGCCCTGCAGATGGGAACGGAGGTATTTCACCATCTGAAAAAGATCCTGGCATCCAGCGGCTTAAATACCGCTGTTGGCGACGAGGGCGGTTTCGCGCCGGATCTTGAATCCAATGCCGCTGCCCTGGAGGCAATAACTAAGGCCATCGAAGCTGCCGGATACCGTCCCGGGGAAGAGATCTTCCTGGCCCTTGATGTGGCGGCCACGGAGCTGCTTCACGAAGGACACTACCGTCTGGAAGGAGAGCTGTATACCGGCGAAGAGCTCATCGATTACTACAGCAGCCTTGCCCAGCGCTATCCCATCATCAGCATAGAAGACGGCCTCGGTGAAGAAGACTGGGCGGGCTGGACCAGGCTGACCGCTGAGCTGGGAGAGAGCTTGAAACTGGTCGGTGACGATCTCTTTGTGACCAATCCACGCCGTTTTGCCGCCGGAATTGAAAAAGGAGTTGGCAACGCCATTCTGATTAAGCTGAACCAGATCGGGACTCTCAGTGAAACGCTGGAAACGATTGCCCTGGCCCACCGCTCCAGCTACGGGGCGATTATCTCACACCGCTCCGGAGAGACTGACGACAGCTTTATTGCCGACCTGGCGGTGGCGGTAGGCGCGGGGATGATCAAAACCGGCGCTCCCTCCAGGGTGGATCGCGTGGCCAAGTATAACCAGCTGCTGCGCATCGAAGAATCGCTCGGTGAAAGCGGCCGCTTTGCCGGCCGGACGATACTGAACAAATAAATAAGCGCGCCCTTTTCTTATGTCCAGGGCAGGGTAAACCTTCCCGAGCAGAAGTGAGGCAACATATTTGCCGGTAATCGCTTTTTATGTTAGAATGAATGAGCTTTAGTTTAGAAGCGGGGGTGCCTGCATGCTGCTTTATGTGCTGATTGCGCTTTACATTCTCATATGCATCGGTTTGATCGCTTCGGTGTTGCTGCAGTCGGGCCGCAGCGCCAGCCTGGGGGTTATTGAGGGAGGCGCACAGAGCCTGTTCGGCAAGAAAAAGGGCCTGGATGAAATGCTTGCCCGGGTGACGACCGGACTGGCGATCGCCTTCATGCTTTTCACCATTGTACTGACGATTCTGAGATAATTTTGTCCTTATTTATTTATGGGTTGAATGGGGCTGCCCCAGGGGGGCGGTCCTTTTATTTTGGTCCGCCTAGGGGTATAATGTAGACAAGTTAGCATTAGAGTAAATTTATGGAGGAGAAATAGATGGAACGCGAAGAAGCTTTGCGCCTGGTCAATAAAGAGGTTAAAACAAAAAATTTGGTCAAGCATATGCTGGCGGTGGAGGCGGTAATGCGCCGTCTGGCCAAAGAACTGGAACAGGATGAAGATCTCTGGGCCCTGGCCGGACTGCTGCATGACCTCGATTATGACAAGACGGTGGATCAGCCTGAGCGGCACGGACTTCTCGGGGCGCAGATCCTGGTAGAGAAGGGCCTTCCCGCTGAGCTGGTTCACGCGGTAAAGGCGCATAACGAGATGCTTGGAGTGGAACGGCAAACGCTGCTCGATAAAGCGCTCTACGCCGCCGATCCGGTGACCGGGCTGCTGGTGGCCGCAGCCCTGATTCATCCTCAGAAAAAGCTGGCGGCGATTGATGTTGAGTTTGTAATGAACCGCTTTAAAGAGAAGAGCTTCGCCCGCGGTGCGGACCGGGGGCAGATTGAAAGCTGCAGCGAGCTGAATATGGACCTGGAGCGTTTCATCGCTCTGAGCCTTGAAGCAATGCAGTCAATTGCTGCAGATTTGGGGTTGTAGATACCCGGATGAAACATCAAATAAATAATTCATCTCCAGAGCTGCGTAGTAAAATAACGCAAATTCTTGACGAACATCGCCTGCCTTCATTAACGCTGCGGCAGCTCAGCAACTCCCTGGGGCTGCCGAAAGGTGAAGAAGCTTTACTGGCAAAGCAGCTAAAGGAGATGCTGGCCTGCGGCCTGCTGATCAAAATTGGGCGGAACCGCTACGGGCTGCCCCGGCGGCATGACTGCGTCACCGGGGTTTTGGCCGGAAGCAGGCGCGGCTACGCCTTTCTCAGGCCCGATTCCGGGGATGAGGATATTTTTATCAAACCCGGCGCTTTAAAGAGCGCCGTTCATGGAGACCGGGTGATGGTCCGCCTTGTCTCTCCCGGCGGCCGCCGCCGCAGTCCTGAAGGCGAAGTGGTGGCGATACTGGAACGCGGCTGCGAGCAGCTCATCGGGACGCTGGAGCGGCGCGGCAAAAGTTACTATGTCATTCCCGACGACAGCCGCTTCGGCCGGGCGGTAACCCTTACGCGTGGCTTTAAAGAAGCGCGCCGCGGGGATAAGGTTGTGGTGAAGATTGATTCCTGGCAGGAGGGGCACCGGCTCTCCCGGGGCCACCTGGTGGAGCGAATCGGGCATCCGGGCGCCCCGGGAACGGAGCAGCTCCTCTTTGACCGGCGCTACAATCTGTCCGGTGAATTCCCACCGCGGGTTTTAAAAGAGCTGGAGGCGCTTCCACCCGAAGAGGCAATCTCGCGGATCGCCTCCGAAGAGAAGCGCGCCGACCTGCGCAACCTCTTCATGGTGACTATTGACGGGGAATACGCCAAGGATTTTGATGATGCCGTATCACTGGAAGAGCTTCCGGAGGGCGGCTTCCGCCTGGGAGTGCATATAGCTGATGTCTCGCATTATGTCAGAGAAGGGAAATACATCGACCGGGAGGCGTTTGAAAGGGGCACCAGCACTTACCTGGTTGACCGGGTCGTGCATATGCTCCCCCCGCTTCTCTCGGAGAATCTCTGCAGCCTGAAGGCGGGAGAGGATCGCCTCGCGGTGAGCGTGCTGCTGCATCTTACCGCCGCGGGAGATTTGGAGAGCTACCGTTTTTTGCCCAGCATTGTGCGGGTGGCGCAACGCCTGACTTACCCCCAGGTGGAGGCCCATCTTGCCGGTGAAGAAGAGATTGACGGTAACGGGTCAAGCCCCGGCGAGATGCTGGAGCAGATGGACCGGTTGGCGGCTCTGCTGCGGCAGAGGCGGTTGCGGCGCGGTGCTCTCGACCTCGACATTCCCGAGCCGCGGTTTATACTCGATGAGGAGGGGGATGTCACCGGTGTGGAGCGGCGCCGGCCGGGCCAATCCGAATCGCTTATCGAGGAGTTCATGATCCTGGCCAATGAAACGGTGGCTGCTCATTTCGCGCGGGAGGAGCTGCCCCTGATCTACCGGATCCACGCCGTGCCCGAGGTGGAGAAGCTGGCTGTCCTGCGCGAGACTCTTCTGCTGCTGGGCGATCAAACCGCCGCCGGGCTGCGCGAGTTCAAGCCTCAGCACTTGAAATTGCTTCTGGAAAGATCACACGGCGAGGCTACAGAGCTATTGATTCGCTACCTGGTGCTGCGCTCCCTGCCGCAAGCCCGCTACAGCACCGTCAACGAGGGTCACTTTGGGCTGGCTTCGCGATTCTACTGCCATTTTACCGCCCCCATCCGGCGCTATCCCGACCTGGTGGTGCACCGGCTGTTAAAGGAATCGCTGGCCCCGGGGGGGATCACCGAAAAGCGGCGCGCCCTTTTACAGTCGCGGCTGCCGGAAATAGCCGCGCACGCTTCGGAAAGGGAGCGGGAGGCGATGGAGGCGGAGCGGGCCAGCGAAGATATTAAAAAGGCCGAATTCATGGAAGGCAAACTGGGAGAGGTATTTCCGGGAATCATCAACGGCGTGACCAGCTTCGGCCTTTTCGTGGAGCTGGAAAATACTGTCGAAGGGATGATCCCCTTAAGCGAGCTTGACGATGACTACTATGTTTACC